>JAIFNF010000180.1 GCA_020047885.1 Gammaproteobacteria bacterium
GCTTCCTGCTCAACAATCGTGGGGTGCTGATCTTTCGGGATCGGCGCATCAGTTATCGTTGGGAGATCGCGGCTTCGTTGTCGTTCTGCGCCCTGTTTGCGTATTTCACCTATGTCGATCCCAATGTTGCCGCCCGCGTCGGGGTGTTTGGCGTCTACGTCGGCGCAGTCCACATTTGGACGGTCGTGATATTGATGACCCAGCGTCCGGTTTATTTCGGTTCAAGCGACCGATTGCAAGCCGTTTCACTGGGGATTTTGGCCGCGTTTTACTTGGTGCGTAGCGGGTATACCCTGACTTTAGAGTCTCCGCTTGCCAATCACCTTGCGGCTCTGCCTTGGGCGGAAATCAATATCTTAATCGGCATTTTCACAACCATTTTGCTCACTCTGAGCCAAATCATGATGAATGCGCAGCGGGTCGAATACGACTACCGGATCGCCGAAGAACGCTTGCAGCAGGACATCACCCTGCGCAAACAAGCGGAAGCGGTGCTCAAGGTTAGTGAAGCACGGGTATGGTCAATTCTTGATACGTCTCCGGTGCCACTGTGCTTGAATGATGACGCGAAAAACATCATCTTTGTGAACACCGCATTTGTGCAAACCTTTGGCTATACGCTGACCGATATTCCCACGCTCAGTGACTGGTGGCCCCAAGCCTACCCTGATCCAGCGTTGGCCCAAGCAAAACGGGAGGGCACCGCATTCTCCCCGATCGAAGTGGAAGTGCGATGCAAAACAGGGGCGATCAAAACGGTGCTGACCAGCGCTGCTACGCTGGATTTTGCCTTTTCAGACACCCATTTAGTGGTGTTGTATGACATCACTGAACGCAAGCAGGCGGAAGCCGCTCTGCGGGAAAGCGAGGAAAAATTCCGGCGGCTCTTCAAGGTGGTGCCGATCCCCTTGTGCTTTGCCAACGCACAAGGGGTCTTGATAGATATCAATGATCGTTTTGTTCAAGTCTTTGGTTATACCCTGGATGATGTTCCTACTCTCAATGAATGGTGGCTCTTGGCTTATCCCGATGAGGACTACCGGACATGGGTGGTCACGACTTGGAATGCTGCGGTGCAAAAATCAGCGAGAGACGGAAGCGATATTGCGTCCGTCGAATATCGGGTGACGGGTAAAGACGGCAAGGTGCGCATCGTCGAGATCTTTGGCATCACTTTGAGCGATAGCTTTCTGGCAACATTTGTCGATATCACCGAGCGCAAACAAGCTGAAGCGACGCTCAATCAAACCAAAATGGCGCTTGAAGAGGCGCAGCGGTTAGCCAAGGTCGGTAGCTGGGATTGGGAGATCGCCACCGATACCGTGATTTGGTCTGAAGAGCTGTATCGGATTTTCGACCGCGATCCGAACCAGCCACCGCCTACCTATCAGCAGCACTCGCAACTTTACACCGCCGAAAGCATAGTGCAACTGGGGGCCGCAGTCACCCAAGCCCTCGATCACGGCATCCCCTATGCCATTGATTTGGAGCTGATTCGGCCTGATGGCTCAACCAAATGGATCATCGCTCGCGGCGAACCCCAATATGATGCCCAGCGCCGGATCGTGGGACTGCGCGGCACCTGCATGGACATCACCGAGCGCCACCGCCTGGAAGAAGCCTTGCGCGAACAGGCGATCCGCGATCCATTGACCGGGCTGTTCAACCGCCGCTATCTTGATGAAACCCTGCGGCGTGAACTCCACCGCTGCCAGCGTAACGGCGAACCCTTGGCGGTGGCGATGCTGGATTTGGATCACTTCAAACGCTTTAATGACGATTATGGCCACGACGCCGGCGATGCGGTGCTGCAGGCGACTGGCGACCTGCTCAAGCGTTCGTTGCGGGCTGGCGACATCGCCTGCCGCTACGGTGGCGAGGAACTGACCGTGATCCTGCCCGGCTCCACGCTCGACGACGCCCGGATTCGGCTGGACAGTCTGCGATGCGCCATCATGCAACTGCGGGTCCTTTATAAGGAGGATGACTTGCCGACGATCACGGTATCAATTGGGATCGCCGCCGCCGGGGAGCAAGACGTTGAGGCAGTTACCCTGCTGGCTCGCGCTGACGCGGCCCTGTATCAGGCCAAAGAAAGCGGGCGAAATCGGGTCATTGTTGCGACGGAATGAGTGACGTGTTGCAATCCCCTCTTCAGACACTGATCCCTCATGCCGGGGCTATGCGTCTGCTCGATTCAATCATCACGTGGGACATCGATTCCATCCAGTGCCTCGCCAACACCCATCGCGACCCCGCCCATCCCTTGCAGCGGCAGGGTCGACTGTCGGCCATCGCTGCTTTCGAATATGGTGCGCAGGCCGCGGCAGTACATGGTGGTCTCTGCGCCAGGGCGGACGGGAAAATTGCGCCACCGGGCTATCTGGCGGCCTTGCGCGATGCGCGCTGGTTCGTCGCTGAATTGAACAATATCGCTGCGCCCCTGGAAGTGAGCGCACGCCGCCTTCTGGGCGAAGCGGCTCAATGCATCTACGCCGTTCAGATCAGCGCCGCCGGTCAACTGCTGGCCGAAGCGCGGGTCACCATCATGTCCCAACCAGCTTCACCTTCCTCCTCCCGCACCGGTCTTCCGCCTGCAAGCGTGGGAAGCGCGTTGCCATGAAATCGGCAGGCTGGAAGCTATGGCTGGTCCTGTGGCCACTGACGGTCTGGGCTGGCGAAGATACCCTGTCCGAGGTGATGCGGGCGCTGGCGACGGTGCCGTCAGTGGAAGCCGTATTCCGCGAAGAGAAAACCCTGGCCATGCTCCAGGAACCGCTAGTCACCACGGGTATCTTGTACTACCGCGCCCCGGCCTATTTGCGAAAACAGACCCTGGAGCCGCACCTGGAAGAATTCCAGGCGGATGGTGAATGGCTGACCATGGAAACCCCAGGTCAGGGTCGTCGGGATTTCAATCTGCGGGGTTATCCGCAATTGCAACCCTTTGTAGAGGCGATTCGCGCCACGCAGGCCGGTGATCGGGCGACGCTGGAACGCTACTATCAATTGGAATTCCAGGGAACTCTGAATGACTGGCAGTTGCGTCTGACGCCCCGTGATTCGCAGGTTGCCCAATATCTGACGCGGATCATTATCTATGGCCGCAAGCACTGGATCGACCGTATAGACCTGCTGGAAGCCGACGGCGATCGCAGCGTGATGACGGTAACGCCCCGTTGAAGGCGCTCTCCTCGGTTCCACCCGGAGGAAAAGTGCAGCCACATCGCTGGCGCATTCCACTGGTCTGGTTGTTGGCGGCGCTGGCTTGCGGCTGGATCGTGCTGAAAACCCCGGTGGTCGCGGATCTGACCCTGTTCTTGCCCCGCACCGATCCGATGGCGGAACTGTTGTTGGAACAGTTGCGCAGCGGCCCGACCACCCGGCTGATGATTATCGGCCTGTCCGGCTATACCGAAGCCGCTCGCGCTGATGCCAGCCAGCAGTTGGCCGAACGCTTGCAAACCAGCGGACGCTTTTCTCGCGTGGCCAACGGCGTGGAGGTGCTGCCCGAGGCGGAACTGGCAATGCTGTACGCCCATCGCTATCTGTTGAGTCCAGCCATCGGCGCGGAACGCTTTACTCTGGAAAGCCTCCGCGCCGCATTGGAACAGCGGTTGCGGGAATTGCAGTCACCGCTGGGCATGTTGCAGAAACGCTGGTTGCCCGGCGACCCCACGGGTGAACTGCTCAATCTGGTCAACGTCTGGACTGGCGGTCTGCACGAACCGGCGAAACGGCTGGGCGTCTGGTTCAGTCCTGATGGCGACCGAGCCTTGCTGCTGGCGGAGACCCAGGCTTCCGGCTATGACCTCGCCGCGCAACGGCTTGCGGTCAACGTTGTTCGCACCGCCTTTGCCGAAGTTCGCGCTGGAACCCGCATGGCATTGGCGATGAGCGGTCCCGGGGTGCTGGCGACGCTGGCTGAAGACCAGATTCGCGCCGAGGCCGAGATCCTCAGTGCGGTGGCGATGGCCGCCATGGTGCTGATTCTATTCACTGTCTACCGTTCGGTGCGCACGATTTGGCTGGGTGCGCTGCCGATGCTCAGTGCGCTGCTGGCCGGTGCAGCGGCGGTCGATGTGCTGTTTGGCCAGATGAATATGATGACCTTGGCGTTCAGTATGACGTTGCTGGGCGAAACACTGGATTATCCGACCTACCTGTTCAGCCATCGCCGGGTCGGTGAAACCGTGACCGATACGCTGCGCCAGTTATGGCCGACCCTGCGCCTGTGCGTGGCCACGACGGTTCTCGGCTGTTTGGCGATGATCGTCGGCGACTTTCCGGGTCTGAGTCAGCTTGGCGTCTTCACCATGGCCGGGATTCTCGCAGCCGTGGCGACGACCCGGTGGCTATTGCCCGCGTTGTTGCCGCCCGACTGGACGCCGTTGAGACCGGGATTGCCGGGGGAATGGATCGATAGTTTGTTGTGCCCACGCCCGACCCTGGCTTTGGTGCTGGGGGGCGGTGGGTTGCTACTCCTCGTCGCGGTGCTGGTAAAAGCGCCGACCGTATGGGAAGACAATCTGGCGGTGCTGAGTCCGGTTCCCCTGGACTTGCTGCAACTCGATCAACAATTGCGCACCGCTTTGGGCGCTCCGGAAGTAGGCCGATTGATCATCGTCACCGCGCCGGACGCCGAAACCGCGTTGCAGCACAGTGAACGAATCATGGCCTGGCTGGAGATTCGCCGCCAGGCCGGGGCGCTGGACGGTTATGAAGCCGCCGCGCGTTATTTGCCCAGTCAGCACACACAGCGCCAGCGGCAGGCGCAGTTGCCGGAACCGGAAGCCTTAGCGGTGCATCTGGCCCGTGCGGCCTCGGGTTTGCCCTTCAAGCCGGAACTGTTCACGCCCTTTCTCGACACCGTCACTGCCGCCCGCACGGCTCCGCCCGTCATTCTGGACGATCTGCGGGGAACCTTACTGGAAACACGGATCGGCGCGCTGCTGTTTCCCGGTAAACGGGGTTGGACTGCGTTACTACCGCTGAGCGGCGTCAGAGAGGGATTGGTTGAGGGGTTGCCGACGTATCCGGGTAGTCAGGCGCTGTATCTCGATCTGCGCGCCGAAACCAGTCGATTGATGGCCGGTTTCCGCGAAGCGGTGCTGGTGCGCGTTGGCTGGGGGGCATTGCTGATTCTGGCGGTGGTCTGGATGGGCTTGCGCTCAATGCGGTTGACGCTGGCCGCGTTGCTACCGGTGACCCTGGCTCTGGGGCTGGAGGTCGCGCTACTGCTGGCGCTCGGCGAACGGCTCACATTGTTCCATTTGGTGTCACTGCTACTGGTATTAGGCATCGGCGTTGACTATGGTTTATTTTTCAGTCGACCCGGCGCGGATCCGGTCATGCGTCGACGCACCCTGCACGCGCTGTTGGTCTGTTGCGGCTCGGCGCTGACCGTGTTTGGCCTGCTGGCGCTGTCCTCACTGCCGGCGTTGCGGGCGATTGGCCTGACGGTCAGTCTGGGCGTCGCGGTCAGTTTTATCACTGCCCTGACGATAGCGCGGCCATTATTGAGTAAAAATTGAGGGGAGACATGACTAAAACGGCGATCAAACCGCTGGCGATGGCTGCCTGTACCGTGACCAATGCCCTGGGGCACGGCGTCGCCGCCTCGCTGGCGGCGCTGCGAGCTGGAACCAGTGGCCTGCGCCCCTGCGATTTTGCAGACACGGATCTGCCGACCTGGATTGGCCGGGTCGCCGGTCTGGAGGATGAGTCGCTGTCCGGCGACTTCGCCGCTTTCGACTGCCGTAATAACCGGTTGGCTCGGCTTGGCTTGGAACAGGACGGCTTCACCGCCGCCGTTCAGCAGGCTCGCAACCGCTATGGCGCTGACCGGATTGGGGTTTTCATGGGCACCAGCACCTCCGGGATTGGCGCGACCGAACAGGCTTACCAGCAGCGTGATCCGGTAACCGGCCGCCTGCCGGTGAACTTTGATTACCAGCATACCCACAATGTGTTCTCGGTCGCCGACTTCACCCGCCATTGGCTGGGTCTGACCGGCGTGGCTTTAGCCGTATCCACGGCCTGCTCGTCCAGCGCCAAGGCGTTTGCTTCAGCGTATCGGCACATCAACGCCGGATTCTGCGACGCGGCGGTTGTCGGGGGGGTAGATAGCCTGTGCCTGACGACGTTGTACGGCTTTAATGCTCTGGGACTGGCCTCGACCCAGGTCTGTCGACCCTGGGATGCCAGGCGGGATGGTCTGAATGTCGGTGAAGCGGCGGGGTTCGCCCTGCTGGAGCGATCTGCACCCGGCGATGGTCGGATACAACTGCTCGGTTATGGGGAAAGCAGCGACGCTTATCACATGACCGCCGCCCATCCCGAAGGCGCTGGCGCGGTGTTGGCCATGGAGCAGGCGCTGGCGCGGGCGGGGTTCGACGCGGAACAGGTCGACTATATCAACCTGCATGGCACTGCTACGCCATTGAATGACGCCGCCGAGGACAAGGCGGTCTTGCGGGTCTTCGGCTCGAACACGCCTTGCAGTTCCACCAAGGGCTGGACCGGGCATACGCTGGGCGCTGCGGGGATTACCGAAGCCGTCTTCGTCGGGCTATGCCTGACGCACGGATTCATGCCGGGGACGCTCAACACCCGCCGGCGCGATCCGCAACTGGGCGCGGGGGTGTTGCTGGAGAACCAGGAACGACCGGTGCACCTCGCGCTCAGCAATTCTTTCGGCTTTGGGGGCACCAATTGCAGTCTGCTCTTCGGGCGGGGGGCGGCATGAACGGGCTGTCCGTCGAGAGCATCGGGTTGATGGCTCCGGGATTGATCGGTTGGCCCGCCAGTCAGGCGGTGTTGACGGGCGAACAGCCCTACGCTGCCGATCCGATACCAGCGGCGCTGGGTACGCTGTTGCCGGCGAATGAGCGCCGCCGCACCACCGCAACGGTGAAACTGGCCTTGCAGGTCGCACAGGAGGCGATGTCCAACGATGCTGGCGCGGTGCGCCACGCCCTGGGGGTTCATACGGTGCTGGCCTCTTCCGGCGGAGATAGCGAAGTACTGGATAAAATCTGCACCGCGTTGACGCAGCCCGACCGGCCGGTATCGCCGACCCAGTTTCATCACTCGGTTCACAATACGCCAGCGGGCTACTGGGCGATTGCGACCGGTTCCACCTTGCCCTCGCTCAGTCTGTCCGCCTATGACGGCAGCTTTGCCGCCGGACTGCGGGAGGCGGCAGCGCTGGCCTGGATGGAACAGGCGCGGGTGTTGTTGATTGCTTACGATTTGCCGTTGCCGTTCCCACTGTCAGAACGGCGGACGATCACCGCGCCCTTCGCGGTTGCGCTGTTGCTGAATCCCCTGGATATCCCCCACCGTCTGGCATTATTGCGATTCCCCCGGGAAACCGGCGGATCGGCAACGACCCTGGAAAATCCCGCACTGGACGCCTTGCGATGGGGTAACCCGGCGGCCCGGAGTCTACCCGTACTGTGCGCGATCGCCCGACGCCTGGTGCAACGGGTGGTGCTACCGGTGGGCGAAGGCGAATGTCTGACTGTGGAGGTTCAGCCATGAAACGGGCGCTGGTGACGGGCGGCAGTGGCGGCCTGGGTCGGGCGATTTGCGAATGTCTGGGGCGCAACGATTTGCATGTCATCGTGCAGGGCCATCGTCATCCCGAACAGGCGCTGAAAACTGCGGATACCGTCCGAGCCATGGGGGGTTCAGCGGAAACTGTCGTGTTCGATGTGAGTGACCAAGAGCAAACCCATTCGGTTCTCATGGAACTGCTGGAAGCTGGGCCAATTCAGGTGCTGGTGAATAACGCAGGCGTCCACGCTGACGCGCCCATGGCGGGTATGTCGGCAGCGCAGTGGCGGTTGCCCATCGATGTCGGTCTGCACGGCTTTTTCAACGTGACCCAGCCCCTGCTGCTGCCGATGATGGGCACCCGTTGGGGACGTATCATCAACATTTCTTCGCTGGCCGGCGTGACGGGCAACCGTGGTCAAACCAACTACGCGGCGGCCAAGGCCGGTCTGCATGGCGCTACCAAAGCGTTGGCGTTGGAACTGGCGACCCGGGGCGTGACGGTCAACGCCGTCGCTCCGGGGATTATCGCGGGCGAAATGGCTGACGCTACCTTTGACGCGGCGACGATCAAGCGTCTGATCCCCATGCAGCGTGCCGGGACGCCGGAGGAAGTTGCGGCACTGGTGGGCTTCCTGGCTTCCGCCGCCGCCGGCTATATCACTGGGCAGATTATCGGCGTCAACGGCGGGATTGCCTGACCATGTCTATCGCCGTGGTCATTCCTGCTTATTGTGAAGCGGCAACGATTGCTGACGTCGTCCGTCGCGCCCAACCGTATGTTGCTACGGTGATTGTGGTGGATGATGGGTCGGATGATGAAACCGTGCTTCAGGCCGAGGCTGCCGGGGCGCAGGTATTGCGGCAACCGCTCAATCAGGGCAAGGGCGCAGCGCTGTGGCGTGGTATGCAGGCGGCGCTGGCGCAGGGCGCAACGGCGGTGATCACGCTGGACGCCGATGGTCAGCACTGTCCCGAGGATATCCCCAAGTTACTGGAAATCCATCAGCGCCAGCCGGAGCGTTTGGTGATCGCCGCCCGCCTGGAGCATCGGGAGCGCGCTCCGCGCCTGCGGCGTTTCGCCAACGGCATGGCTGATTTCTGGGTATCCTGGGCCGCAGGTTGCCCCATTCGCGATACGCAGTCCGGATTTCGGTTGTATCCAGCAACCCTGTTGCAAAAACTGTTTCCACCGCGTCCCGGTCAGCGGGGTTTTGTGTTTGAGAGCGAGGTTTTGATCCGGGCGGCGCATTGGGGATCTCGCCCGACGACCGTCGCGGTCGCGACGATTTATCTGACAGCGAGTCGCCCCAGCCATTATCAGCCCTGGCGGGATACCTGGCGTATTACCCTGATGGTAGCCGGGGAACTCATCAAACGGGGTCTGTATCCGCAGGGTCTGCTGCGGTCGCTGGGCATCGGGTCTTTGCAATAGGAGAGTCAGGCGATGCGGATTTTGCTGGTTAAACCTCAGGCGCATCTTCACACCGTTCTGGGTTTGCAACGGTTCCAATGCCTGGAGCCGTTGGAATTCGGCTATCTGGCCGCCGCTATCCCGCCGGAACATCCGGTGCGCGTTCTCGATCTACGGCTGTTCTGGCGGCCGGACGCTGCCCTGATTCGTGAGTTGACCCGGTTCCAACCGGATCTGGTCGGTTTTACTGCTTACAGCCACGAATCCGGCACGATGAAACGGCTGGCCGCTGTCGTTCGTCGCCTGATGCCGAAAACGCGTATCGTGATTGGCGGTCATCACGCCACGGTTGCGACCGCGGATTGCAATATTCCCGAGGTTGACTACATAGTGCGCGGCGAGGGCTGTGCGCCGTTCCGTGACCTGGTTGCAGCGCTGCATCACGGTCATGAACCGGAAGGCATCGCCAACCTGCTGCGAACCGGGGCGCATTTTGACGCTGCCGCCACGGCTGAATGGCCGCGTTATCCCGATCCGCGCACCTTGCCATTGCCCCGGCGCGATCTGTGGGACCATCGATCCTATTACTGCGCTTGGGTCTGCGAAAATCCCCGCAACTGGCAAGCGCTCTATCCCCCGGTAGCGATGGCGCGCACGTCCTACGGCTGCAAGATGACCTGCTCCTTCTGTATCGTGCCGTTCCTGAGCGGCGGCGTTCATCTGCCGCGAGCCGCTGATGTGGTCGCCGAAGATATTGCGCGGATCCCTGTCGATCATGTCTATTTCGCCGACGATGAGAACTTTATCGATGAAGCATTCGGCTTCGAACTGGCGGAGGCACTGGAGAAACGCGGTATCCGCAAGCGCTATTTCGCCTGGGCGCGAGCGACGACCATCCTGCGCTACCCGGAATTGTTGCGGCGCTGGCGGGAAATCGGACTCGATGGCGTTTTCGTTGGCTTCGAATTCGTGACTAACCCGGAACTGAAAGCCGTTCACAAGGGGGGCACGGTCTCACACAATGAACGCGCCCTGGATACGCTCCGCGGCTTGGGTATTGCCTGTCATACAGCTTTTATGGTGCGCCCGGAGTACGGCCACGTGGAATTTCAGCGACTGCGCGACTATGTGAACGCCATGCCGCCCGCTCAGTGCAGTTTCACCGTCTGCACGCCCTCACCGGGCACGGCGGACTATGCCGCAGCACGTCCAGCGTTCTGGGCGGGCGATGCCTACGATCTGCATGACTGTATGCATCCGCTGACGCCCACCGCTCTGCCCTTGCGAGAGTTTGGCGAGGTGTTCGCCCGCCAACTGCATGAAGCCGCGTGGCGCAACCCATTGCGGGTAGAACGTCATCCGATCCGACCCTGGGAACTGGCGCGGGTGATCGTTGCTGAACAGCGCTATGAACAGGCATTCCGGCGGCTTTATCGTGATTTTCCGCGTGAATTGTGGGACTGGCCGGGTTCGGGCGCGACTGCCGTTTCTGGTCACTGGTGCTAATTTTCTGGATTGTTAAAATTGTTAAAAACGAGTTCTTGGGAGCAGTGAAATGAAATTTAAAATGTGGGCAGGTTGCATGATGATCGTTGCGCTGGCCGGCTGTGTCACAAATCCAGTATATAACGTGACAGATGCCCCAGTTATGACCACAACCCGTGGTTATAAGGTTAAAGATGTGCGCAGCGCCATTTTGCAGGCTGGCGCCGCACAGGGCTGGCAGATGAAGGAAATGCGTCCGGGACTGATTGTCGGTACGCTCAACGTGCGCGACCACCTAGCCCAGGTGGATATCAAATATGATCGGAAGACCTATAGCATCCTCTACAAGAATAGCTACAACCTGAAGTATGATGGCACCAGCATTCATAAGAATTATAACGACTGGGTGCAGCAACTGAACGCGGCGATTAACGCGCGGATGGGATTGTTGTAGCAAGTGATGAGTAGCGCTAATCATCGGGGTGGTGTGACCCGCAACTGCAAACTGCCTCTGCTGGCCGCAGCCTCGCTGGAGATGCCCATCGCCTGTGGGCGCAATGGCGTCATCAGCCGTGCGGCTTTTCTGCGTCAGGTCGCTGGCGTGGTTCGGCAACTGCCCTCAGCGCGTTTCATCATCAATCTGTGCGAAGACCGCTACCGATTCCTGGTCGCATTCGCCGCCGTGGGTCTTAACGGCCAGGCCAGTCTGCTGCCGTCGAGTCGGGCGACTCTGCATCTGCGCCAACTGGCTGATGATTATCCCGATCATGCCCGCATCCGCGACGAGGATGTTGCGCGCTGGTTGATGCTGGAGACATGCGACGATTCGTCTCTCCCAGCGCTTGAATTGCCCGGCGATCACGTCATGGCCATGGCGTTCACCTCCGGGAGCACCGGTCACGCTAAACCGCATCCCAAGCGCTGGAGTGCACTGGTCAATGGCGCACGGCAGGCTCGGCAACGCTTTGGTTTTGCGCCTGGCCTAACCGTAGTGGCCACCGTGCCGCCCCAGCACATGTATGGCCTGGAAACCTCGATCATGGCGCCACTGACCAGCGGGGTTTGCATCCATACCAGTCGGCCTTTTTTCCCCGAAGATGTGCGCACGGCGCTCAGCGAAACATCGTCGCGCCGGATCCTGGTGACGACCCCGGTTCATTTGCAGGCCTGTGTTCAGGCGGAACTGCGCTGGCCGGATCTCGCCTTTATTATTTCTGCTACTGCGCCACTGTCCCCGGACTTGGCGGCTCAGGCTGAACAGGTGTTCAACGCGCCCGTGCTGGAAATTTATGGTTGCACCGAAGCCGGTTCCATCGCCAGTCGTCGCACTCTGGATGGCGACAACTGGCGGCTGTATGAGGGGTTTCGGCTGGATGGAGCGACGCTGGCCGGTGCGCATTTGGTGGAACCGACGCCCTTGAACGATGTGATTGAAGTCAGTAGCGATGATGAGTTCCGCCTGCTGGGTCGCCGTGAGGATCTGGTTAACATCGTCGGCAAGCGCAGTTCGCTGGCCTATCTGAATTATCAGCTCAGTCAGATCGAGGGGGTCGTGGAAGGGGTGTTCGTCCAGCCGGACGGCGCGGAGGTGGGGATAGGGCGGTTGGCGGCGGTGGTCGTTGCGCCGAAATTGAGCGCACGCCAGGCGTTGGCGGCGCTGGCGGAGCGCCTCGATCCGGTGTTCCTGCCTCGCCCGTTGGTGAAAGTTGACGCGTTACCGCGCAATGAAACCGGCAAGCTGACGCGGGAGTCGCTGCTGGCGCTGATCAAGCCGGGATATTGTGTAGCGGGAAGCGCCGGTGAACGCTGAAAAGTGGGTGGTTATTCCGGCTGATCATCCCAGTCTGGCCGGGCATTTTCCCGACAATCCCATTGTGCCTGGGGTGGTCATTCTGGATGAGGTGATACAGGCGCTCAACGACTGGCGACCCGACGCCCAAGCGGTCGGGATGCCCGTCGTGAAATTTCTGGCTCCGCTGCGCCCGGAACAACCTTTCTCATTGTACCTCGTGGAAACCGCTCCTGGTCGGGTGCGGTTTGAGTGCATCCGCGAGGGCGGGCAGTTATTGGCGCAGGGTCAGATCGCTTTGCGTCCTAAATAAGTCCGAAACAGATCGAATTCCACACGGCAGTCAGCCTCGGCAAAGCCGGCGGCGCGGATCGCCTGAGTAATGGTTTCCGGCGGTACGCAATTTTCGATAGTGTCCCAGTAGTAGCGCATCAAGGTCTGCGTGTCCCGCTCACCCGTCGTCAGTCGGCCCAGCAGCGGAACCAGTCGGCCCAGATAGAACTTGAGCAGGGCGTGTTTCAAGGGGTGCGCGGGGCGGGCGATTTCCAGAATCAGCAGGACGCCGCCCGGACGCAGAACCCGGTGGAACTCGCTAAACGTGGTGTTCAGATCAGCAACATGCCGCAAGGCGTAGCCCATGCTGACCAGATCGACGGACTGATCTGCAACCGGCAACTGCTCCATCAGTCCCTGCATCAACGGAATATTCAGCAAGCGGCGAACCTCGTCCAGCATTCCCGCGCTCACATCCAGTCCGATCACCGATTGCGGATCGCCGGTAATGCCCAGCGCCTGGCGAGCCACCAGGCCGGTGCCAATCGCGACATCCAGCACCGTCATGCCCGGTTGCAAACCCGCACGGGTTAATTCCCGGCGGCGGTGCCAACTGCCTGAACCCAGCGAGAGTAGCCGATTGACATGATCGTAATAGCGGGCGGTTCGGTCGAACAGCCCCCGCACAAAAGCCGGGCGTTGCGCCAGATCGGGGTAATAGTCGAGCAGTGGTGGGTGGGGTTTTAGCAGGTCATCGGGTTTCACGGCAGCGTTCCTGACAGAGTGTTGTATTATTTATCAATAGATTCTGAACTTTATCTTTCCTTTGGCGTCCTGATGGTTCCTCCGTTTCTCAGCGTTAAACCGGATGAGGATCAGTATTACCGGTCGCCGCCTACCGCCATGCCCTCGATTTCGATCAACAGCTCGCGTCGGCAAATGTCGGCATGCAGGAACAGCAGATCGGCGTCAGCGCCCAGTGCGCCAACGATGCGGGTGCGCAAGGGTGCCGGATTGAGTTCAGGGCGGCAATAGACTTTGAGCAGCGTCAAGCGCAAGGGTGCTGGAGCGGCACGCTGAGCCTCAGCCAGCAACGTTTCCAGATTCAGCAACGTCTCGTCCAGTTGGGTCATCAAATCATCATGCTGGCTGGCGTGGCCGACGATGCTGGCGGTGCCGGAAATGTAGAGATGGCAATCCCGTTGCCCCCAGGTTTTCAACACCGCACGAGAAAAAGAGGGACTGCGCCGGCCGTATTGGGGCGGGTAATGAAAGGCGCTCATCTGACGGGGGTTTTCAATCTGTATTCCGGGTTGCCGGGCGGCTAGTGCAGATATTCGCAATCCTGGGCGGTAGGTTCCAATAGCGCAGGCCGCTGGCAGATGCGGTGCGCAATCCGCCAGTTCCGCCATCAGCGCTTGATGTCGGCCTGCACAAAAAGCCCGATAGCGCTCCAGACTAGCGCATTCCTGATTGATATCGGGAAAATAGTTCCAGGCACGCAGAATATGTGGGTAACCCAGCGTATGCGCAGCGGTGAGCAAGCGGCGGTAGGCGACGGCGGTCAAGGGTTGCAGAGCGTCTTGCGCATATTCATCCAGTTGAAGATGCAGAAACGCCGCCTCGCCGTCCTCCGCATAACCTACGCCATTCATCGTCCCGGCGCGCACGGGTGATGGACTGAGCCAGACTTCCGAAGTCACCGTAGCGCCCAATTCAATCAGGGGAATCCGGCAGATCCGTGGATCTAAATCGGTCGCTGCCGGTTCACGAAATTGGATCAGCGCCAGCAACCGTCCAGCATCCAAGGCATCCATCTCTGGCGTAGCGTGGCGGTAGGTGACCGTAAAGGGAGGCATGAGGACCGTTTTAGCAAGGCATTATGGAAATATGGGCGAGTTCCCATCGAGACGTCCAGACATTCAGACGTAAGACGGTAGTCAATTTTTACAACAGGACGTGATATAGTTTATGGCTCAATTTGTCAACCCGGATAGCCCATTCCTACTACGCATCCACTATCACGAGGTCACTCATGGAAGCGCTCTCGCCGTTCGAGCTGGAGGTCGCCCGACTACTGGTCGAAACCCTGCATCTGGAAGATATCCATCCAGAACATATCGCGCCTGAAGAACCCCTGTTTAACGATGGACTGGGCCTGGATTCTATTGATGCCCTGGAACTGGCGCTGGCCATCTCCAAAACCTATGGCTTTCAACTGCGTTCTGATGATCAGCAAAACCAACAAGTTTTCGCGTCGCTGCGTACCCTGAGCGCGCATATTGCTCTGAACCGCGCCCGCTGATTTCACTGATATTTCCATCGATGATCGAGGATTATCCATGAATCGGCCATGGACACAACTGCCGGAGCGGAGCAACACCCTGGCTTTATGGCTGATTCGTTGGATTGCGTTGCGCCTTGGCCGCCTGGCCGGGCGCGCTCTGCTGTATCCCATCACTCTCTATTTTCTGCTCACTACGGGCGAAGCGCGGCGTGGATCACAACAATTTCTGCGCCGGGCATTGGGTCGTGAACCCGATTGGCGAGATCAGTTTCGCCACATGCACTGCTTTGCCGCCACGATTCTTGATCGGGTTTATTTTTTGACCGGGCGCTTGGAACACTTTGCAATGACGATTCATGGTGGCCAGTGGATTCTGGATCAGGCCGAGTCGGGCCGTGGATGTATTCTGCTGGGATCACATTTGGGTAGTTTCGAGGCGCTGCGCGGTCTTGGCGTTCATCAGCGTCAGTTGCCTATCCGGATGTTGATGAATACCCGTCATAACCCGATGATAAGCCAATTACTGGACGTGCTGAATCCCGAGTTGGCGCAAGCCATTATCCCGGTGGGTGGACCGGAAACCCTGCTTAAGGTGAGTGAAAGCGTGGAACAGGGCTGCTTGGTCGGGGTATTGGGTGATCGGGTAGCGCCGGGCGAGAAAGCGGTTTCTTGCCGATTTTTTGGCCAGCAGGTGAACTTTCCCACGGCACCGATCATCATGGCGGCGTTGACCGGTTGTCCGGTCATCTTGTGTTTTGGCCTCTATCGGGGTGGCCATTGCTACGAGGTGCATTTCGAGCAACTGGCCGAACGAGTCATTCTGGATCGACACTGCCGACAGGAACAACTGGCGGTCTGGGTGCAGCGCTATGCAGACCGACTGGAGCATTACGCACGTGCTGCACCTTACAATTGGTTCAATTTCTACGATTACTGGCAGGACGCTCCCCGGGTAGACCGGGAAAGGGTCAAGATCCACCCGCCACAGCGCTTCGCCAGGCAACGGGTGATGGGTTGGCAAGGATTATGGACGTTATTGCTGTCCCACCTGCTCCTGCTGGCGACGCTGGGTCTGAGTGGGTTGTGGCCACTGCGGCGGGTTTGGCGAACAGCGCGGGATACGCCATGTCAGGTTGTGGCAGGCGACTGGGTGATTGTGCTGGGTATGCGCCTGCAACATAACGAGGTCGGCCACGACTATGCCTGCCGACTGGAGCGGGCGGCGGCGCTCTATCGCGCCGATCCACGGCGACGCATTCTGCTGGTCGGTGGCCGAACTGGCTGCCGCGACAGCGAGGCTGCACGAGGTCGAGACCATCTCTTGGCGAGGGGTTTGCCTGCCGAGGCACTGGCGGTTGAAGAGCAATCCCTGCATACCTTGGATAATCTGCGTCGCGCCCAGCAGTGGCTGGGGGACTATCAGACACCCGCCTTGGTGCTGGTGACCAGTCGCTACCATCTGGCTCGTAGTGAAGCTCTGGCGCAGGGTCTGGGTTTGTGCCCGGTGTTGTGCGCTGCCGAGGAACGCCTGCGTCTCGATTCGTTGACAGTCTGGCGGTTGGTCGTGGAAACCGCTTACCTGCACTGGTATGAAGTATACCGACGCTGGGTACGCTGGATGGGGCATCGCCAAAGTCAGGCAGAGACCCGTTGAACTATGGCGGTCTATCTCAACAGTATCGGTCTCTGCACGCCCGGATTGCCCAATTGGCCAACCGGTTACGAGGTGCTGACTGGACAGCGACCCTATTCGCCGGATGAACCGTTACATTTTGACCGGGTGCGATTACCGCGTAATGAGGCGCGCCGGGCCAGTTTGACCGTCCGACTGGCTCTGCAAGCGGCGACAGAGGCGCTGGATGCCGTCGGGATGAAGGCGGCGGATTGCCATGCCATCTTTGCCTGTTCCGGGGGCAATACCGAGGCGCTGGATGCCTTATGTCGCGCATTGATTGAGCCAGGACATCCTGTTTCTCCCAATCAATTCAATAATTCGGTTCACAATGCACCCCTGGGTTACTGGACGATTGCTACCGGTTCGCGCCAGTCTACCGCCAGCGTCGGTGCCTATGACGCTTCGTTTGCCGCTGGACTCCTCGACGCGGTCGCCCTGGTAGAACTGGAGCGGCAACCGGTATTGCTGGTGGCTTTTGATACCCCGCCACCGCCGGCTCTGCAATCTTTTCGGGCAGTCACCACGGCCTTCAGCGCAGCCTGGTTGTTGACACCGGAGGCCGACGGTTGGAGTCACGGGAAGATCGCCGCTACGGGGATCAATGGCGAGGATTGCGGTATTCTGGCGCGGCTGGATGATTTTCGGGTTCACGCCTGTCAGATGGGCGATGACGGTGGGGATAGCGGGGGGGCGATGCTGGAATCCTTGCGCCTGAGCAATCCCACCGCCCGTTGTTTACCCGTGCTGCGCCTGATCGCTAACCGCCAGCCGGGTAAAGTGCAGTTATCCTATCTGCCCGACCTGTGTCTGGAATTTCATCTGAAATTTTGACAAAAATCACAGCCCGGTTAGCCCGGTCAAACCGTCCATTCATGCACCGGCGTTCCGGTGCCTTGCCGTTCCAGATAAGCCAGGGTCAGGGCTTGCAGATCCGAACCGTTCCGCTCCAGAAAACGCCGCTGCCAATGCGCACCGGTGCAACCACTGGCCACCCGCGCCGCGATGATACCCAGATACTCGGCGACATCCGCCGCATCTATTTCCAGCGCCAACAGCGCACGGCGAGCCAGCGGCAGCAGTTCTTCCAGCACCAGTGAACGCAGTGGTTGGCGCTGACCGTTGAACCAGACGACCTCCGCTCGCAACCCATCCCGCGCCGCTGCGTAGAAATTTGCTCGGCATTGCGTGAAATCCAGTACGGTGCTGGCCGTAGACAGGGTCCGCGCCAGACCGTGAACGAGTCCGTAGTAAAACGCGGCATTAGCGATCATGTCAGGAATGCTGGGGCCGGCGGGCATCACCCGATGCTCAATGCGCAGGTGCGGCGTCCCATCCGCCTCGAAACCCACCAGGGGCCGGTTCCAACGCCAGATCGTCCCGTTGTGCAGGCGCAAGTGCGGCAACTGCTCTACCGGTTCCGCGCTGAGATCCACCGGCAGCAGGGGCGGATAGTGCGTCATGTTCTCGGCAAACAGTTCCAGCAGCGACTCCCGGACATAGCCACTGCCAAAGGTCACCCGCCGACACGTCGGGTCATCCGCGCTGTCGCCGCCCGCCAGTGCGACACCCTGTTCAAACAGGGGAATACGGGTTTCTTCCCACAGCGCCTTGCCGAACAGGAATGGGGAATTGGCGGCGACGGCGACCATCGGCGCTGACAGGAGCAAAGCGGCGTTGAAGAACGCGGGTGCCTGATCCACCGTGACCTGTAAGTGGGTCTGAAAGGACGTAGTTGCGGCTTCCAGCATTACATCCGCATGTTTCAGGCGCAGGCTCTCCGCCCCATGAATCGCCAAGGTCATCGGCTGGCCGTGCCGCCGCTGCAAAATTTGATCATTGATCGCCCGGTAGCGTTGCTGGCTGGACATGTTCTCCGGGATCAAGTCCTGATTGCGCAGAGTGGGCAGAATCCCGACGAGCGCGATGCTCACCTCGAGTTCCGCCGCGACACGCTCACAGTCCCGCCACAAGCTTTCCAGATTCGTATGCATCCGGCGCAACGCATCCCCACGCAACGGCAGAGGCGGCGTATTCAACTCGATGTTGAACACGCTCAATTCCGGCACCACCAGTGGATTCGCCATCCGCTCCAGAAAGCGCTGATTCAATGGCGCGGGCTGACCCTGGCGATCCGGGGCGAAGCGCCGCTCGTGGAACTCGTCGGTCAACAGCGCTGTTTCCTGGCTCAGGCGGGTCTGGAACCGCTGGAAATCCTCGGCAGTGAAGGTAGAACGGGAAATTTCCTGACCCATAGGCAACCCCTCGCAATAATGGCTTCGATTGAACTATAGCCGACCGCGTTCATCCCGGAAGGCGAAACCGCGTAAGGGAATCGCCAGATTCCGGGTCAGCGCGAGAGCCTGAAAGCGGTCGCCCATTTCGCCCGGCAAGGTCAGCAACTTCACCTGGCGAGCTTGTTCCAGATAGCGGATCGAGTGGGCGGGATTCGGGGGGATTTCCTCCGCCAGCAGTTCCATCAATCCACAGCCCAGCAGGAAATAGCTTTGTGTCGTATAGCCCGCGACTTCGAGTCCCACCGCCAGGGCGGCGTCAGCGACGGCGGTGAAATCGACGCTGGCGGTGATGTCCTGCAAGCCGGGCAAAATCAGCGGGTCATCGTGCGCCCGGTGGCGATAGTGGCACAGCAGGGTGCCGGTGCTGCGTTCCGGGTGATAGTAGTCCCGGCGCGGATAGCCATAGTCAATGAACAGCAACGCCCCGGCGGTCAGGGGTTCAGCCACGGCGGTCAGCCATTCCTGAAACTGGGGAACATACTCCGACGTATAGCCTTCCGGTAACTGCCCGCCAATCTCCGCTTCAATCTGCGCCACCATCGCCGTCACTGCCGGATCCTCTGCACCCTCCATCCAGTCCAGTCCAGCTTCCGTGTCGACCACCAACAACCGGCGCGGTCCTTGAGCGGTGATGTGAAAGCGCTCGACTGGCAGGGCGTCCAGCACCTCGTTGCCCAGGATGACCCCGCGAAATCCTGATGCCGGTAACGTGTCCAGCCAGACGACCCGTTCCAGCAATTCCGGCACCTGTTCGGCCAGGGTCTGGCGCTGGCGTTCCCGCAAGTCGCCGCTCAGTTCCAGAATCGCGTACTGTTTGGGCAGCGCGTTCAGCGTGCGCAATTCCTGGAGCAGATCCGCCGCCATGATTCCGGTACCCGCACCCAGTTCCAGAATCGCGCCGCCGCCCAGCGCCTCCAGAATCTCCCGGCACTGGTGAGCCAGGCAGCGCGAGAAGAGCGGCGACAGTTCCGGCGCGGTAATGAAATCGCCACCCGCGCCGAATTTGCGGGTTCCAGCGCAGTAGTAACCCAACCCCGGCGCGTATAACGCTAATTCCATAAAGCGCGCAAAGGAGAGGGCACCGCCCGTTGCTGCCATTTCAGCACGGAGATCATCCAGCACCCGTGCGCTGTGCGCGGCAGCGACCGGGTCTGGAACGGGCAACGTCTGGAAGAGGTCAATGGATGGCATGAGCAAGCCTGGTCGAGTCGATGGGTGAGAAATGAAGATGGCGTTTTACCACGAGAGGTCAACCCGGTTAAAATCGCGTCATGTCTTTAATCCCCCTGTCGACCGTTCCTCGCCCGATGGGTGCGCCGCCTCTACGAAGTTTTCTGCCCCTGGATACGATAACTGCGTGATAAAAAATTTGATGATTCCAGGCATATTAACCCTGTTGCTGGCGGTCGGGGCATCGGTTCACGCCCAGACTGCGACCTCGACCCCGAATCAGACTCCAGGATCAGCCTACGTCAGCGACAGTGTTGATGTCCCCCTGCGGGCTGGCGCATCCAACCGCCACAAGGTGATTGGCTCCGTGCGCAGTGGAGCGCCGGTTCAGATACTGACCGTTGACAAGGTGAAAGGTTATACCCAGATTCGCACTTCGGCGGGCGTGAAAGGCTGGATTCAGAGTTTCCAGTTGACCAACACCCCCAGCAGTCAGGAACTGTTGGCTGGCGTCCGCCAGGAACTGGCGCAGTTGCAGGCGCAACATGGCGATCTCAAACAGCATTTGGACGAAGTCGTCAGCCGTCCGGAAGGAGAAAGTCTCAGCTACCCGCAGTTGTATGAGGAAGCGGTGC
>JAIFNF010000093.1 GCA_020047885.1 Gammaproteobacteria bacterium
AAGTCATTCAACGTGCGGATGGCTATGGCTATTCGCAACAACCCAACCCAAAGGCCGCCGAACTTCGTTCGGCCCGCTATCCCTCCCCGGCTTGAAGGCCGGGGTCTCTCGCGGAAAATCTGATGATGGGACTTCCGATGCTGAAACCCAAACCGGTGTTCACTTATGCCGATTATTGTGACTGGCCCGAGGATGAACGCTGGGAATTGATCGATGGCGAGGCTTATGCCATGGCGGCGCCCAGTCGTGCGCATCAAACGGTTGTTGGTGAATTATTTGTGCAGATCAGCCTGTTTCTACGCGGCAAGCCCTGTCGTCCATTCATTGCGCCGTTTGATGTGCGTTTGCCGGATCATCAGGAAACCGATGACGAGGTGACGACCGTCGTGCAACCGGATATTACGGTCATCTGCGATCCGAAAAAACTGGATGAACGCGGTTGTCGCGGGACTCCGGACTGGGTGATTGAGGTGTTGTCGCCCAGCACCGCCACCCGGGATCAGCTTGAGAAGCTGGCGGTTTATGAACGCGCCGGGGTTGGTGAATTCTGGCTGGTGCATCCCACTGATCATGTGGCAACCATCTATACGCTGGATGCTAACCACCGTTACGGCAAGCCCGCGGTTCACGAAACCCGGGGCACCCTGGCGTCCCGGTTGTTCCCGGAACTGCTCATCGACTGGGGGCTGGTGTTTACCGACCCGGTCATTCCGCCTTCTCCATCGCCAGCGACTTTAGCGGCTCAAGGCGTATCGGCAGATCCCACATCAGGCTGACCGGTTTTCTGCGCCGCTTCCAACGCGGTCGGCAGCGGGGCCAGCGAGCGCAGTTGGAGATGCAGCGCGGCCTTGGACAGCAAATGGGCGCTGGCCGGGGCGGTGATGAATAGAAAGAGCGTGACCAGCGCTTCATGCAGGCTGACGCCGTCGCCACCGGTGCTGAAGTAGAGGGATGAGGCGATCAGCAGACTGCCGACGCCCAGAGTGGTGGCCTTGGTCGGGCCATGCAGTCGGGTGTAGAAATCTGGCAATCGCGCCAGCCCCAGTGAACCGATCAAGGTGAAAGCCGCGCCGACCAGAATGAGCAGGGAAAGCAGCAATTCCAGCATAGTGATTACTCGATGATGTCGCCGCGCAATAGAAACTTGCAGAGCGCGACGGTGCCGACGAAACCCATCAGGGCAATCAACAGCGCGGCTTCAAAATACAAGGCGCTGGAGAGATGGATGCCCAGCAGCACCAGCAGGGCAATGGCGTTGATGTACAGCGTATCCAGCGCGAGGATGCGATCCGGGGCGCTGGGACCGATCAGCAGCCGCCAGAGGCTCAGGGCGAACGCGGCGGCAACCAGGGCAAAGGCGATCAGCACGGCGGTGTTCAACATGGTTCGAAGATCTCCTGTAGCGGGGTTTCGTACCGCGACTTGATCGTAGCGATCAACTGCTCCGGATCCGCGGTGTCCAGCGTATGCACCAGCAGATGCTGACGATCCAGCGTCAGGCGAGCCGATACGGTGCCGGGTGTTAGACAGATGGTGTTGGCCAGCAGGCTGATGGCCAGGTCGGATTTTAGCGCCAACGGCATCAGGACAAACGTCGGACGTAACTGCTTCGGTGCACCCAGAATGAGCCGCGCCACGGTCAGGTTGGCGACGATAATGTCGCCCAGAAGTCGGACGACAAAGCGCAGCAAAGTGCCGGGGCGGTGAATATGTGGCGTTTCCGGCCAGAAGCGTTGCGTAAACCGGGGAATGACCCAGCCCAGCACCAGACCCAGCACGATCTGGCCAACTGCGGCGCTGTTGACCAACAACAACCAGAGGGCGGCCAGGGTTAGCGTCATCAGTGGATGAGGTAACAGTCGGCGCATCAGGGCGTTCCTCCGGGGTTCATCACCGCGTGAATGTACCGTTGCGGTTGTCCCAACTGGTCAGCGATGTCCTGAGCGAGATCCAATACCGAGCCGGAGCCGACCGTCAGCCCCAGCAGCAGTAACAGTAGACCCACCACCGGCGCGGAGTCCGCCCAGGTGCAGGAAGCCGGTGCTTCGTTAACCGCTTCCGCATCCACATGATAAAACAGCAGACTGCCGGTGCGTGTCAGGGCGATTAAGCTCAGTAACGCGGCGATGAGTACCGCGCCCATGATCCAAGGCAGCCCGGCATGATCCAGAGCGGCACGCAGCATCAGGAACTTGCCGATAAACCCGGCCAACGGCGGCAGGCCAGCAACGGCGATGGCGGTGATGAAAAACAGCGCACCGAGCCAGCGGGCGTTTGCCAAGTCCGACCCTGGGTCGAAACGGTCGGAGAGTGCGCCGCGCTGGCGGGCGATCAAATCCGCCAGCAGAAACAGGGCGGCGGCGGCGAAGGTGGTATGCGGCAGATAATGCAACCCGGCCGCAAGACCGGCCGGGTTGTTCAAGCCGAATGCGGCCAGCAGCGAGCCGACCGAAGCGACCACCAGATAGGCGGCTTGTTGGCGCAGGTGCGTACTGGCGACCGCCCCGATCGCGCCGACCAAGAGGGTGGCCAGAGCCAGCGGCAACAGCCAGTCGTCGAGCAAATTCGCCACGAGACCGGCTTCCGAGCCGAACATCAGCGGGTAGACGCGCAGGATGCTGTAGGCTCCCACCTTGGTCATGATGGCGAATAGGGCAGCGGCTGAAGCACTGGTGTAAGCATAGGCAGCAGGTAGCCACAGGTAGAACGGCAACAGCGCCGCCTTGAGGGCGAATACCGCGAACAGCAGCAAACCCGCTGCCCGGATCAGTGGCGCATTTTCCGGCGGTGTGACAGCGATTTTGACCGCTAGATCCGCCATGTTCAGCGTCCCGAGCACCCCGTAGAGCGTACCGACCGCAAACAGAAATAGCGTCGAGCCGACCAGGTTCACGACGACGAAATGTAATCCCGCCCGGGTACGTTGCCGTCCGCCGCCATGCAGCAGCAGACCGTAGGACGCCAGCAGCAGGATTTCGAAGAATACAAACAGGTTGAACAGGTCGCCAGTGAGAAACGCGCCGTTCAGGCCGAACAGTTGAAGTTGAAACAGCACATGGAAGTAGCGCCCGGTGCGGTCGTCGCCACGAATAGCGTAGAGCAGGGCGAACAGCGCCAGTAGTGTCGTGATGATCAGCATCCAGGCGGCCAGCCGGTCGGCGACCAGCACGATGCCGAAGGGCGCTGGCCAGTTGCCCAGTGCATAAACCAGAATCTGCCCCTCATTGACCGTAGCCATGAGCGCCAGCGCCAGGCCGATCTGGGTGACCACAGCAATAACGCTCACGATCCGGTGCGGCGTCAGGCGGGACGGCGGTAGGAGGAGCAGCAGAATCCCTGCTAGTAAGGGCAACAGGACCGGGGCGATGACCAGCCCGTTCATGATGGCCTCCGACTGTCCACGGATTCCTGCTGCCCATCGACATGATCGTTACCCAGTTCCGCACGAGCCTTGAGCGCCAGGACGATCACGAAGGCGGTCATGGCGAAGCTGATGACAATCGCCGTCAGCACCAGCGCCTGGGGGAGGGGATCGGCGTACCCGGCAGCGGTCGCCGTGATGACCGGCGGTTGGCCGATGGTGAGATGACTCATGGCGAACAGGAACAGATTGACCGCGTAGGACAGGAAGGTTAGCCCCAGCACCACCGGAAATGTCCGGGCGCGCAGGGTCAGATATACCCCGCAGGCGGTGAGTACGCCGATGATCAGGGCGATCAGCGCTTCCATTCGTCGTTCTCCTTCAGCAGTGCGTGAGAGAGAGGCGTACCGGGCGCACGGTGCACTTGGCCGAGGTGAATCAGAATGAGCAGCGTCGCACCCACGACCACCAGATAAACGCCCAGATCAAAGGCCATGGCCGAAGCCAGTTCAAAGTCGCCAACGACCGGCCAGTGCAGATGGCCAAAGGTCGAGGTCAGGAATGGTGCGCCAAACAGCAGACTGCCCAGACCGGTTAGTGTCGCGATGAGCAGACCCACGCCGAGGAGTCGGGGCATATTCCAGGGCATTCGCGCCTCAGTCCAGGCCACGCCATGGGCCAGATACTGCATGATCAGGGCCACTGCGGTGATCAGTCCGGCAATGAAACCGCCGCCCGGCAGATTGTGGCCGCGCAAGAAGATGAAAATTGAGACCAGCAGCGCCAGTGGCAATAACAGCCGGGTCAGCGACGAGAGGATGGCCGGATACCGGTCCACGTCCCAAGCGCGACCTTGGGCATCCTGCGTCGGGCTGTCGAGATGCAACCGCTCCAGCATGGCGTAAATGCCGATACCGGCCAGCGCCAGCACACTGATTTCACCCAATGTATCGTAACCCCGGAAGTCGACCAGGATGACGTTGACGACGTTGCTGCCACCGCCTCCCGGAATGCTGTTGGCGAGGAAGTAGCCGGCGATGGTCTCGTAAGGTCGAGTGACGATGGCCCAGGTCAGCGCTGCTGCGCCACCGCCTGCCGCAATTGCCAGTAACAGGTGCCCGTTACGCGGTGCCGACGCGCTTTCTGCCGGACTGTGCGGCGGCAGGAAATACAGGGCCAGCAACAACAGCACAATGGTGACCACTTCGACCGAGAGCTGGGTCAGCGCTAGATCCGGGGCCGAGAATTTGGTGAAAATCAGGGCGACGATCAGCCCCACCGCGCCCATGAGAATCAGGGCGATCAAACGCTGGCGGTGCTGCACGACCGCGCCGATAGCGGCGGCGATCAGGCCGAGTGTGGCCAGCAGGCTGACGCCATCGACCGGCGTCAGTGGTCGAGACCCGGTCAGCGGCCTGGGGTCGGTGAGGAAACCAGCCAGCCCCAGCAACAGGGCGGACAGGATGAACACCCACAGGAGGCGTTGCAGGGAGCCGGTATCCAGCCATCGGGTCAGGGCACTGGACAGCGCGAACAGGCCATTCAGCAGGCGTTGATACAGCACCCGCGCTTCCAGGCGATCCGCGTAGCGCTCGTAAACCGTGAACAGCGGCTGGCGTCCCAGATAGGTCAATGTGCCGCCAAGGAGTGCAATGACGCTCATCCACAGCGCCGGGCTGAAGCCATGCCAGATCGCCAGATTGTGTTCCGGCAGGGGGCCTTGCAGAACGCCGATGGACGCCATGGCGAGAATCGGCTCCACGGTCAGCGCGGGCAGGATGCCCACCAACAGACAGAGCGCGGCCAGGATTTCCACCGGAACCTTCATCCAGCGCGGCGGCTCATGCGGGGTTTTCGGCAGGTTGATCGGTTCGCCGTTGAAGAACACGTCGTGGATGAAGCGCAGCGAATAGGCCACCGCGAAGATGCCGGCGACGGTCACTGCCGCCGGCAGCAGCCAGCCGAAACGCAGTTG
>JAIFNF010000305.1 GCA_020047885.1 Gammaproteobacteria bacterium
ATGCAGGTTCATCATCAACAATCAGCAGGCGTTTCTCATTCATAAGGATTCCAGCGCCAGGGTTGGCGATTGAGCGATCAATTTCTTTAGATTGACAATAATCGTAACGACTAACGTATCCCATCGAAGCGTCATGGTCTGGGCTTGGAAACGTGTAGGAAATCGCGATCGGGAAGGCTGGCAGCACACGGGAGGCATGAACGACCGACTACGGGCGGGTTCACGAGGGCATCGTGAATCTGGAAGTCCTGGAGTTGATCCAGCAAGTTCAACAGCGGGGGGGAGGAGCGGGGCGGTGGATAGTGCTGATACCCCTCGTTGAGGGTCGCCTGATAACGATGTTCAAATCCGGTGATCACCGCTGCGGCTAGGGCGGTCTGGCTTACCACCTGGTCGGCGTCCACCGCGGTTTTGATCTCGACCAAATCGTCGGTAATCGCCTCCTCTCCTTTCAGAAAGGCGCGATGGATCTCGTCACGGGTGGGAATTTGAAGGTTCATAGAGAAAGCATAAACGGCTCAGCGGCGTTCGGCAACCAGACCTCCATCTGCCGGAAGGCGTCTACCTAGCGACCGGGACTGGTGGCTCAGAGATGTATCTTCACCGAGACTCTGGAAATTACCCGCGACGTAGCCAGAAAGTTGCGGGAGGCTTAAGCCAAACGTCAGAGGCTTCCCAAACTCAGGGAAACGGGGGATTCCTTCGATTACCCATGGGTGGTGAGCGGCTGAATGGGGCGGCTGGTCGGTTTTCGTTATCGCGAGATCGTCAGGCGGCTAAAGCAGTTGGGTTTTGAGTTTGACCGCCAGGCGAAGCGCGCCGACAAATTCAATTCGTTAGGCGGTTTCCAATACACGTACTTCAACGTGCAAACCTGCAGTTGCCGCCATGTCGACCAAGGCATCAAGGCCAAACAGATTGACCTTGCCGCGCATCAGGTCAGAGATGCGCGACTGGGTCACGCCAAACAGCCGGGCAGCTTGCGTCTGGTTCATCTCGGTGCGTGTGATATGGCTCTTGAGCGCCATCATCAATTCGGAGCGCAGCTTCATGTTCTCGGCTTCGTCCGGCGTGTTTTCGATGGCGTCCCACACGCTGCCATATCGTTGCTCGCTCATTGTACCAACTCCTTCAACAAGTCCCGGTAACGCTTGGCGGCCAAGTCCAAGTCTGCCTTGCTGGTTTTTTCCGTCTTTTTCTGGAAGCAGTGCAGTACATAGACGGCATCAGCAAATTTGGCCACATAAATCACGCGGAACGCGCCTGCCATATCATGAATCCGAATCTCCCGCACTCCCTGCCCAACCGCGTTCATGGGCTTCCAGTCGTCGGGCTCAAAGCCGTGCTGCACTTGGTCAATCTGATGACCAGCCTCACGCCGAGCTGTCAGGGGAAAGGCTCGCAAGTCGTCCAGCGCACTACCAACAAATTCGACGGGTTTCAGATCGCTCATGGAGTCAGTATGCAATTTTTTCCCGCGTAAATTTTCCTGTGGTCAAGCAGACCTGACACCGTTGCTTTTTCTAAACGGCAGACTTAACGCAATATCTGCCAACGCCCATCTAGAAAGCCTAAGAAAAGTTGAAGTGGGTAATCCTTCGATTCCGCACGCAAAATTGGGCGGAACTCGCGATCAATCAGTTCAACCAACCGGCCGTCGGCGCAAAGACGGAAATCAAAGGCATCTTCATCTAAAGGCGCGATTCGCCATTCAGGGTCGCCAAGGCAGGTAGCAAATCCGGCCCGAAATCGTTTTTCACGTATTTCCGCAGTCATTCCAAGATAGGCATGTGCGTATTCAGCAAAGTATAGCTGCCCAGCCTTCAGAAAGAACTCGGCATCGCACTCAGCAAACGCCTTATGCGCTCTTTTAACAGCCTTAACAATCGTCTCTCTAAGTTCCGGGGTTAATGAAAGCCGTTGCGAGCGTTGCCATGCCCAAGGCCCAATACCAATTTTCAAAGAACATTTTTCAACAATTGTCTGTGTCGGCATCGACAGAGCACTTTCGCCCGCCTTAAAAACAGCAACCATCATGTCGCGACCGTCTCCACTGCCAGGAAAATCGCCTGGTTCATAGAATACTAACTTCGCTTCAATCTTGGCCGCAGGCGAGGGCGATACTAATCGAGGCTCACGTGAAGTTGATGGCGTCATACCGGGAAACGGGATCACAGTCAGAATGTTATCACCATTATGAACAAACTCGGCTACTGGCTTCGTCAACAACTTGGGAATATCCGTTGCTACAGTACGGTGAATGGGAAAATCGTTCAGCCAAATTTCGGCTTCACAACTTTCAATGCGCAAATCAACATGTGGGATCACTGTACTATTACCTCGTTTTAGTTTGATAAATCTAATAAGTCACCAGTCCAGAGTTGCATTTCATCGTACAAAGGTACTTTAACCTCTGTCTGCGCCTCCTTACCTAAACTCCCTTTGTAGGTCACTGCAGTTTCAAGACGAACCAGCTTGCTGTCAATGCTTGGGGCCTTCTTAAAGCTGACTTGAGGTACACCGGTAAACTTCAATCCTCCTTTTAGCTTGGCAGCAGCATCCACAAGGTGGATGCCAACCGCATTAGCCCGACAAACGCCACTAAGTTCACCAGTGAGTTCCGCCCCAAGTTTAGGAGCCGGTGTGTCAAAATCATTCCCTACCTTCCAGTTGAGCGATGTTTGACCAGCAAGTGTTCCTTCAACCTTAACGGTGATCTCAGCAACCGTCCAAAATACGGCATCAACCTTGACTTCTAAGCCCGCCATCAATGTCAAGCTAGCCCCGAACACGATCAGATCAAACTCAAGAGAATAATACTTTCTTACGGCAATGTATCGGTCCGATCGATAGGAATAGCACAACTCCTTACGTGTCTCTTCCTCGATATCTTCTTCATTTTGAACTCCCCACTTCCCCCTGATCGTTCCCTCCAGAACCTTGAGATCAAAGGTCGCCTTCCAGCCCACTGCCGGGACAATCTCTTTAATATTTTCAATAGCTTTTTTAATACTTTTTATTAAATTTAAAATTTTATTCAAGTAGTTGCTAAAATCAATTACTTCACCATTTTTTATCAGGGTAAAAGCTGGCCGTACCTCAATTTCTTTTTTATTATTTTTCTCATATTTCGGTTGGAGTACGCCATCGGAATCTATTGCTAATACTGTCTTACGTGAATCCGTTTGGCGACTTAATACCAGCTTACCCGATGAACGTTTCTCAACTGAGCCTTCCACCTCAGCGCTCGTTACCTTACCGTTTTTATCCACAGCTTGCTTCATTTCAGATTTATGTAATTTTCCATCCTCCATAATAGCTTCTGCACTGGAGAACTCCGAGCTACCATCTTTTTTGTTAGTGGTTTCTTCTGTGGAAGACGTTACAACCTGTCCAAACTGTTTCGAAGAAATCGCCTCAGTGCGTTTACTTTGCCATTTCACATCGATAGATTTACTCCTCTCTGCCGAATAATTGAATACACTAGGATAAGTGAAAGTTAAAGTATATTCATCGCACGAGTAGGCGCGTACAAGACCAGTAAGCATCCCTAGGGGAGAACCCGAATCACGGATTGCACAACCATATGCTTGGATGCTCCACTCCTGCAATTTACCGCCAAATATCCAGTATTTCTTTAAAAGATATCCGTCGATTCCGCCTGATATAGGCCAGCCTATAATTGTGAATTCTTCGGTTTCGGTTTTCTTCCATGATTTCTTCTGCAGTGGTTCACACCAAACACTACTAATCGGGGTAATCTCGATAAGTGGATGAGTGGAAGGCGCACACGTTCCCAAATATTTTGCTCTGGCAAACATAATCAATTTCTTCTTAATTTCTATTTTCTTTATTGATTTTTCGAATAATTCAGTATAAATTTTATTAATTAGGTACCCTGGTAAACTATCATTTTTGTTGATATAAAGATAATTAATCACGCGCTCCAGAACAATATCATACTGCGTCAGATCAGGTCTGAGATGCAAGGGTACACTTTTACTAAGTGGCTGATAACGCAGATGAGATGCTGCCCTCAAAAACTGGCTGGTATGACGATCGGCGATTACCAGCTCCATAACATCACAAGGTTGACGACTCACTGAATCTTGAGATTTCTGACTCTGGTCATAAACACAAACATCCACCATCTTGTCAGGTTTTGATGCTGGAATTCCATCATTAGTTGGCTTTGAGTGGTTAGGCGAGAGTTGGCTGACAAACCGACGATCAGGTTCTGGTGGATAACTCGCCACTGGCTGCGTTTCCGTTGAAGATTGGCTTGACGATGGCGGATAACTCGCAGGTGCAGATGCGTTGTTTAAGGGCTGGCTCGAAAACTGATCCGGTGAACTCATGGGAAACCTCTATTCAACAGTGGTAGGTGTAGATCGAGCCGCGTTGTCAAGTTTTTGATGCCATCGATGAATGAGTTGGTAGAGCTTGCTTGGCGGGTTCAGTGTGTTATCTTCAACAATCGTGGAGAACCACTCCGGCATTGTTCGCACACCCAAGGCGATTTTCATTTCAACCATCACCATGGCAACTTCGGTAATTTCGCTCTCGTTATGCAGACCCCATTCCGGGGCTGTAATAGCGATTTTTTCAACGAATGTACGCAAATCATCACGCGGCATTGATGCTAATTGGTCGCCGTAACACTGGGAGAGGTATACAACCAACCGCGACACGAATTGCTCTTGATATTCGAGACGCATTGTCTCGATTTGTTCTTCTCGAATACTCAGCACTGTAAAATTCCCTTAATTTAATCGAATAACCACAATTTAAAGCGCGAAGAATCCTGTAAATAATATCAATCAAGAATCATTTAAACTAAACCCAGCTTCACCAGTTCAGTTTTGCCCTCCCCACCCTCGACCCAAAACTTCAACAGCGTTGCTGGAACTTCGCCCTCCATCACATAGCGCAACACTGGCCCGAACACCGTTTCGAGTTCCTCTAAATTGCACGTCGGCAGATAAACACGCAGCACCCGGGGATCGTAATAGCGGAAATAGAGCGGCTTCAAATCCGGGCCATAGACCTTCAGGAACGTCCGCAGATGCATCCTCAAGGTCCGTAAATTCGCCCGGCTGATCGCAAACACCCCCCAGTGCTTCCCCCACCCTTCCTGCATCAGCCAGTCGGTAAAGGGATGATCGAAGGGAACCGCCGCCAGATATGGCGCAACCTGAGCCAAATCCGGCTCCAGTTCCCCCCGATACAGACATTCCGCCTCCACCTCCAGACGCGCCAGCGTCTGCGGCAACTGGGGAACCGAAGCGCCATCCAGAATAGCGTAGACGGTCGTTTCGGGAATCGCAAACAACTGTTGAAGAATCGCTTGATCGAGAACGGACTTACTCATGCTTTATTCTCCGTGGAGCCGATGGAACCCTGGCGTTTTTTGCGCGCTTCCTCGCAGACTTCGCAAAACGGCGTCCCCGCCTTGGCGGCATCCGTCAACGTCTGCGCCTGCGGCGACAATGCAGATTTAATCGGCGGCAGCGCCTGGAAAGCGCTCACCGTGACTGAATCCACGGACTGCGCCTGTTTCTGAATCGGCGTAGCTTGTGCCTGGGTGACTTCACCCGGCTTATCATCCGCCGCTTCCTTCGCCACTTTGGGATCCTTGGGCGCATCTGGCGAGCTGCCCGACCCGGAACCCGCCGAGCCGCCGCTGTTGATCATTACCATAGGGCCGCTGATGAATACGCCGCCCGGATTGATGTCGATGAAACTACCACCGACCTTGATGCTCACCTGCGTCCCCGCCTCGATGATCACTTTCATTCCCGCTTTGAGGTGAATCTCCATGCCCGCATCCAGGGCGTGATTCATCCCGACCTTCTCCTGCTGATCCTGACCTACTTTCAGGGATAGGCTACCGCCTACTTTCTGATTATGGTCACCGCCAACCTGCTGATGTTTTTCACCCGCGACCTTTTCGAACTGATCGCCACTGCCGCCATCCCCCGATTTGACGATCAGATGCTTTTCGCCCTCGACCTGCTCGAACTGCTTCTTTTTGACGATCAGATGCCGTTCGCTACCGATCCATTCGCGGGCATCGTTCTTGATCCGCACATCTTCATCACGCTCGGCGTGCAAAAAAATCTGTTCCTTGCCCTTATCATCCTCAAAGCGTAGTTCATTAAAACCGCCGCCTCCCTTACTCGACAGACTTTTAAGCGTTGACATCGTCTTTTTATCAGGCAACGCATAAGGCGGCATATTAGCGCCGTTATAAACCCGGCCGGTGATAATCGGACGATCCGGATCGCCTTCAAGGAAATCCACAATCACTTCCTGACCGATGCGCGGTAAATACAAAGCGCCCCACTTTTTACCCGCCCAGCTCTGCGCCACCCGAATCCAGCAGGAACTTTTCTCATTCGCGCTGTCGTATCGATCCCAGTGAAAGTGGCATTTCACCCGCCCATATTGATCCGTATAAATTTCCTCTCCCTGGGGACCGACGACAATGGCGGTCTGCGGTCCCTGCACCACCGGTTTCGGCGTGATGCGCGGCGCTCGATAGGGTTGCTCGGCATCAATCGCCACGATGCGCACCTGGTAAGGTTTGGTCTCGTCAGGAACTGGCTTGGATTCGTAGGCATCGGCTTGCAGTTCATAGGCGGCCGAGACCACCAGGTGCTTGCGATCCTGCGCCGAATTGCCACTGTTGGTCAGCTTGAATAAATAACCCACGGCCATCCCGCGCGTCACGCCTTCCGCCCGCACTGTCCGGTGTTGCGCCAGCAACTCTTCCAGGCGAATCTTGGTGTAATTGTCGCCATCGCCCGGTTCCGTGTACTCGCCGGGATAGTCATAGACCGCGAATTTGGCCATGGGGTGACTCTTCGGCTTGGACACGGTCTTGCGCAGATTCTTGGTCGGGGCCGTAAAATCGAAGTCGTTGAGCGCATACTCGCCAGACTGCACCTGCTTTTCGACCACCCACTCAAACAGATGATCCCGCTCTTTCCACTGCATCGTGTCAGGCGGGTAATAAGGTACTTCGTCATAATTCGGAAATGCGCTATGTGCGCTGGCATCATCCGCTAAAATCAAAGTGTGCTTGCCATTTTCATGCTTGAAATAGTAATAAATGCCTTCCTGCTCCATCAGCCGGCTGACAAAATTAAAATCTGTTTCCCGATACTGAACACAGTATTCCCAGGTCCGATATTGACCGCTCAGTAATTTCTTGAAATCAGTAAATCCATGCTTCTGAAAGACCTCCTCAATAATTTGTGGAACCGTTTTTTCCTGGAAAATCCGGCAGTCGGCGGTGCGAGTCAAAAACCACAGCCAGGGACTAAGTGTAGCCCGATAGGCTCCATAACGCATCCCGCGCATCCCCAGATAGCTAAAGCGGGTGACAAAACCATTGAAATAGCGGGAACCCGCCCCACGAGCCTCCGGCAACTGCATACGAACCGTCACATTTTTACCCAGAACCGTCGCTAACTCAATATCGGTTCGTTCACTGAGTAATTCCAGTTCATATTCAAACAGTCGCCCCAATTGCTCGGTTCCGACCATCCGATAGAAAACCAGGACATCCTCGCCGAGTGGGGTGTTGACCGCGAAGATTCGGTGTTTTTGCGTGATGGCCATGATTCAGACTCCCAGCCTAATCGTTGCGAATGAACAACAGAATGATTAAGTTTAGCAGAAAACCGGGATCAGGAAGCCTATCGCCAAACCGGCCAGAATCCGACTAGACTTCCTCCTATACTTCCTGTTTGGAGATCAAACATCATGCCAGGCCGAATGGAATTTCAGTTAGACCTGCCTGAATCGGTGACGCATCCGGTTCGCCACAACCCTGCTGCGCCACTGCGCTTGCTGATCATGGCCGATTTCAGCGGTCGCGCCCACCGGGAAACACCCGGCCCACTGAGTGATCTGGCGAGCCGTCCGCTGTTAGCCGTCGATGTGGATACGCTGGACGCCGTGATGGCCCGACTGGCGCCCAAGCTGCGGTTAGCCGGTTCCGAACCGGGTTCCATCCTCACGCTCGGTTTTAGCCAGCTCGATGATTTTCATCCTGACGCCCTGTATCGGCGACTGGAAACGTTCCAGGTTCTGCGCCGCAGTCGCGCCCGACTGCTCAATCCGGCTAGTTTTGCCCAGGCCGCTGCCGAATTGGCCCTGTCTTCACCGCCTGAACCGGTCCAGACTGGTCCGGCGAAAGCGGAATCAGATCAGGATTTGCTGGGTCGGTTACTGGGTCAGACGCCCTCCCCGCTCCCTGCCGCCCGACCGGTCGAACCCGCTGCCGCCGCGATCCAGTCCTTCCTGCGGTCCGTCGTGCAGCCGCACATTGTCCACATCCCCCCGAATCAGTCAGCGTGGGTGGCGGCGGTGGATGCGGCAATCAGCGATCAACTGCGAGCGATTCTCCATCAACCCGTGTTCCAGGCGCTGGAAGCAGCCTGGCGCAGTGTCCACGGACTCATCGCTGATTTTGACCGCGATACCGTGCACGTCACGCTGCTGGATGTGACCCGTCAGGAATTGCTGGCGGATCTGCGCACGGCGGGCGGGCGACCCACCGCCACCAGTCTGTATACGCTGTTGATCGACCGGGGGGTACAGATGCCGGATGGGCAGACCTGGTCGCTGCTGATCGGCGACTACCGCTTTAGCGCTGCGCCGGAAGACGTAGCTCTGCTGGCGGCTCTGGGAACCCTGGCCGCTCATGCCGGTGGGCCGTTCCTGGCCGAAGCCGCGCCAGAACTTTTAGGCGCGGCTTCCACAACAGCGCTGGCCGATCCGGGAACCTGGGCGTCACTGCCGACCGAGCAAGCGGAAAACTGGCAGGCTCTGCGTGAGTGCGCTATTGCCCCCTGGCTGGGACTGGCGCTGCCCAGAGTGTTACTGCGGCTGCCCTACGGTCATAAAACCGATCCGGTTGAACACATCGAGTTCGAGGAAATGCTGTTAGGTTGTGATCCGGACGCCTATTTGTGGGGCAATCCCGCCTTCGTCTGCGCCCGACTGATGGCTGCGGCGTTCGCTGAAAACGGCTGGGCCTTCAGTCCCGGCGATGTGCTGGAACTCGATGATTTACCCGCTTACATCTATGAAGAAGCCGGGGAACGGGTGATGCAACCGGCCACAGAGGCATTGCTGAGTGAACGGGCCATGCAGGCGGTGCTGGCCAGGGGCGTAATGCCGTTACTCGGTCATCGCCAGCGCAACACAGTCCGACTGGCGCGGTTTCAGTCGCTGGCGGAACCCGCTACAGCACTCACCGGGAGTTGGACAGGATGAGCGCTGACGGGACGGCGACCCTCCTTGACCCTCACCGTAGAGTCGCCTTGCCTCAGGCTTTCATCCAAATTCGTGGACTGGCCCGCCGTTATACCGAGGGCGAGCAGCAGCGCAGCATTTTCACCGGCCTCGATCTGGACATTGAACGCGGCGCGTTTATCGCTCTGCTGGGTCAGTCCGGTTGCGGGAAATCGACCCTGCTGAATCTGCTGGGTGGCATCGACCTGCCGGATGCGGGACAGATTCACATCGACGGGCGCTCCCTGACCGGGATGAACGAGCGCGACCGCACCCGGTTCCGCCGCCGCCATATCGGCTTTGTGTTCCAGTTCTTCAACCTGATTCCGACACTGACCGTGGCGGAAAATCTGCTGCTGCCGCTGGAATTGAATGGATTGGCCACCCCGGAGCAGTGCGACCGGGCGCTGGAATTGCTGGATCATGTGGGATTGGGCGGCCGGCGCAACAGCTTCCCGGAGCGCCTGTCCGGTGGTGAACAACAGCGGTTGGCTATTGCCCGAGCGTTGGTGCATGGGCCGTTGTTGCTGCTCGCCGACGAACCGACCGGCAATCTCGATGCGGCTACCGGGGAGCGAATTCTGGAACTGCTGCTGACATTGCACCGGCACGCAGGAACCACCATCGTCATGGTCACGCACAGTCAGGAAGTTGCCGCCCGCGCTGACCGGATTCTGGTGCTGGATACCGGCCATATCCGGGAGCTGGCGCGATGACGCCGCTGTTCTGGCGGGCGTTGTTGCGCCATCCGCTGCGCCATCCCTGGCAACTGGCCTTGGCGATTCTGGGCATTGCGCTGGGCGTAGCCGTCGTGGTCGCCGTCGATTTGGCCAACGCCAGCGCCCGCCGCAGTTTTACCTTGACCATGGATCGGCTCACCGGTCAGGCGACGCACCGCTTGGTGGGTAACGCGCAGGGCATTCCGGAGGCGTGGTATGTCCAGTTGCGGGTGGAGCGGGGTCTCCGCTTGTCCGCCCCGGTCGTCACCGGTTATCTGCCCAACGCCGACCGTCCCGGCCAGTTACTGCAAATTCTGGGCGTTGATCCCTTCGCCGAAAGCCCCTTTCGTAATCCCGCCGCCGATCTGACCGGCAGCGACTTTGATTTACGCGCCCTGCTAACAAAACCGACGGCGCTATTGCCGGAGGCGTTGGGTGAACAGGTCACGCTGAAACACGGCGATCAGCGGCTGACCCTGCAACGCGCTGGAACGCTAACCGGGCCGGAACTGGACGGGCTGATTATTACCGACATCAGCACCGCGCAAACCCTGCTGGGCATGACGGGACGGTTGAGCCATATCGACCTGATCCTGCCGGAGTGTGCCGTTGGCGAGCAGCAGGCGGCGGAATTGCGCGCTGGATTGCCGCCGGAATTGCGGCTGGAGCGACCCGCTGAACGCACCCAGACCATGGCCGATTTGAGCGCCTCGTTTTCCCTGAATTTAACAGCGATGAGTTTGCTGGCGCTGGTGGTCGGGATGTTCCTGATCTACAACGCCATCAGCTTCTCGGTGGTGCAACGGCGTTCACTGCTCGGGCTGTTGCGGGCGCTGGGCGTCAGCCGGCGGGAACTGTTGATTGGCATTCTGGGCGAGGCACTGCTGCTCGGGCTGGCTGGAACCCTGCTTGGCGGCCTGCTCGGCCTGTGGCTCGGTTCCGGGCTGGTGCATCTGGTCACCCGCACGATCAACGATCTTTACTATGTTTTGAGCGTCCGCGAGTTCTTCATCGATCCTTGGTCACTGGCCAAGGGCGCTGGACTGGGCGTTTTTGCCACATTGGCGGCGGCTTGGTTGCCGGCCATGGAGGCGGCGGATGCGCCACCCGGTGCGGTATTAAGCCGGGCGCATCTGGAAAGCCGCTGGCAAGCGTCCCTCCCGCGCTTCCTGCTCGGTGGGCTGGGGCTGCTGGCGGCGGGTGGACTGGTGCTGAGATTTTCGCAATCGCTCACCGCAGGTTTTACCGGCCTGTTCCTGCTGATTCTGGGCTGTGCGCTGCTGACCCCACCGATTGTCGTGGGCCTGGTTCGGTTAAATCAGCCATTGACCACCCGGTTAGGCCTGGTGGCGCGAATGGCGAATCGAGATGTCGCCCGCCATCTCAGCCGCACCGGGATTGCCATTGCCGCGCTGATGGTGGCGTTTTCCGCGACCGTGGGCGTGGGAGTGATGGTGGACAGTTTCCGGGGCGGCGTGGCGCTGTGGATCAGCGATCTGTTGAACGCGGATGTGTACGTCGCACCGGCCTCCATTGAAGACAGCAGCAACTATGCGGAAGCCGTGACTCCGGCGACGCTGGCGGCCTTGCGGGAAACGCCGGGGGTCGCGGCGATCTCGACGTATCGGGGCAGTCGGCTGGATCTCGACGGGCGACCCGTGACGCTGATCGCCGCTGATCTCGCGCCAGCATCGCAGGCCGGTTATTGGCTGATTGATGGCCAGGCGACGCAGGTGTGGCCAGCGTTCCAGACCGGTGAGGCGATTCTGATTTCCGAACCGCTGGCTTATCGGCGGGGGCTGGGCGTGGGTGATCGGCTGGATTTGCCCACCGATGCGGGGTTGCGCAGTTTCGCCATTGCCGGGGTGTTCCTGGACTACGGGTCGGAACATGGGCGGATTCTGCTGCATCGCAGCGGTTATGAACGGTATTGGCGGAACCCAACCGTGGGTTCGGTGGCGCTGTTTGCTGCGCCGGGTGAATCGCTGGCGACGTTGCGTGAGCGGTTGCAGGAACGACTGGGGCCGCTTCAATCGCTGATGATTCGTTCCAATCGTGACATTCAGAGCCGCACGCTGGAGATTTTCGATCGGACGTTCACCATCACCCAAGTGCTGCGGGTACTGGCGATTCTGGTCGCGGTGGTCGGGGTGTTGAGCGCCCTGCTGGCGTTGCATCTGGAGCGGGCACGGGAGTTTGCGATGCTGCGGGCAACGGGAATGACCGCGAGCGAAATTGGCCGACTGGTGTCGCTGCAAACCGGCTTCATGGGCGCGGCGGCCGGTTTGCTGGCGATCCCAACCGGCTTGCTGCTGGCGGCGGTGCTGATTTTTGTGATTAATCGCCGGGCGTTCGGCTGGAGTTTGCCGTTGACCATAGATCCAGTGCTGCTGCTGGAAACACTGGCGCTGGCAATAGTCGCGGCGTTGCTGGCCGGACTGTATCCGATTTGGCGCATGGCCCGCGCCCGCCCGGCAGAGGCGTTGCGGATGGAGTAGCGTCTGGGTGTAACGGGCGGAACAGGTTAGAAGGGGGATGTTGGGGCGGCGGGGTCAGGGATGTGGGGCTTGGCGGGGGTGGTCTCTGCACAGCTTGAAATTCATCAGTTTCTCCGCGAGAGACCCCGGCCTTCAGGCCGGGGAGGGATAGCGCACCGTGCGTAGCACGGTCAGCCGTTGGGTGTTGACATGAGTTAGGGAAGTTTCTATACTTGAATTATGAAACTTGTCGCTAACATTAAATTGCAACCTACACCAGAACAAGCAGGTCTGCTCCAGAAAACGCTGGAACGGTGCAACGAGGCGTGTAACTGGATTTCGGCCCAAGCATGGGAATCTGAAACGTTCCGACAGTTTGATCTGCATAAACTTGTTTATCAGGCCGTGAGAGACCAATTCAAGTTGGCTGCACAGGTCTCCGTGCGTTGCATTGCAAAAGTCGCTGACGCCTACAAGCTGGGTAAAGAGACCCAGCGCGTATTTCGTCCGTTGGGAGCACAACCTTTCGATGATCGAATTTTCCGGTTTGTATCCAACGATCAGATTTCGATATGGACATTGAACGGACGCATCAAGATCGGGTACGTTTGTGGAGAACATCAGCGCCAACTTCTCAAACATCGCAAAGGCGAAGTGGATTTGATGTTTGTCCGTGGGAACTGGTATATCGCCGTCGTTTGCGATTTCGACGAACCCGATCTTTTGACGCCACACGGTGTTCTCGGCGTGGATATGGGTATCGTCAATATCGCCACTGATTCCACCGGCGAACAGTTCAGCGGCAAGGATGTAGAAGAGAAGCGAGAGCGGTACGTCAAACGCCGTGCCGTGCTGCAAAAGAAAGGTACAAGAGCCGCGAAACGTCGGCTGAAGAACATGAGCGGAAGGCAACGCCGGTTCCAAAAGTGGGTCAACCACAACGTTTCGTGTCGCATCGTTTCCAAAGCCGAACGCTCCCAGAGCGCGATGAGCATTGAAGACCTCAAGCATATTCGCGAACGGGCTAAGGCCAATAAAGAGCAGAGGAAGCGGTTGCACAACTGGGGATTCGCCGAACTTCGCGGCTTTATTGAATATAAAGCTCGAAAGGCAGGCGTCCCGGTTTTTGTCGTTGATCCAAGAAATACAAGTCGCCAGTGTTTTGTATGTGGACATATCGACAAGAAGAACCGTCCCAGTCAATCTGTTTTTAGGTGTGTGGCCTGCGGACATGAAGCAAACGCAGACTGCAACGCCGCTCTCAATATTGGGAGCAGGGCTACAGTAACAATGCCTATGTTCGCGCATCAGTGTGTCCCTGGTGCAGTGGAAAGCCCCGGCCTTTAGGCCGGGGAACCGTTACGAGCCCGGGATTCGCCTACTCGAATGAAAACTGCCAGAATATGTTGATGCATTTTCTGACTCGCCTCTATCGTCAAGTCAACCGCCTTAGCTACGGCCTGCGCCAACGCCTGACACCTCTGGGTGGCTGGTTGCTGGGCGCGTGGGTCGCGGCGGGTGCGTTCGGCTTTAACACCCGGGTGGGCATGACCTATCAACTCTTCGTGCTGCTGACCCTGCTGTTTGCCGCCGCCCTGCTGGCCAGTCGCTTCGGCAAGCTGCCGGTGGTGGCCGCCACTCGCCAATTACCGCGCTTCGCCACGGTCGGTCAACCCGCCCGCTACCGTCTGCAACTGCATAACCAGGGCGGGCGCGTCCAATCGGATCTGCTCGCGGTCGAGGAATTGCGTGAAACACCGTTCACCCCACCCGGACGCTTGCCGACCTATCGCCAGTGGAGCCGGTCTGCTGCTTTAGCACGCGGGGCGCAAACCGGGATGCAAACCCTGCCGCCGCTGCCGCCCAAGGCAACGACCGAGGCCGAATTGACGCTGACCCCCTTGCGCCGGGGCTGGCTGGAATTCACCGCGCTGCATTTTGCCCGCCCGGATCCGCTGGGTCTGTGGCAACGCCGGTTCCGCCAATCCCTGCCCGACCGATTGTTAGCCCTGCCGTGCCGCTATCCGGTGCCCGCGCTGCATTTCCACGATGGCCGACGTTATCAGCGGGGCGGCGTCAGTCTGGCGCAGTCAGTCGGTGAAGAAGATGAGTTCGTGGGCCTGCGCGAGTACCGGCCTGGCGATCCGCCCCGGCGCATCCACTGGCGCAGTTTCGCCAAGCGCGGCGAACCGGTCGTCAAGGAATACCAGGATGAATTCTTTGTTCGCTACGGCCTGCTGCTGGACAGTTTCGCTGCGGATATTGACGAAGCGCGGTTTGAAGCCGCCGTGTCCGCCGCGGCGTCCATTGCAGCGGCGGAACGTGGCCCGGAGGCGCTGCTGGATTTGCTGTTCGTCGGTGACCGCGCCTATTGCTTCACTGCCGGGCGGGGACTGGGGCAAACCGAGCAGTTGCTGGAAATTCTGGCCTGCGTCACACCGCGCCGGGATCAGCCCTTCTCGCATTTGTTGTCGATGGTCGCGGGACACGCCGCTGAATTGAGCGCCTGCGTGTGCATTCTGCTGGACTGGGATGCGGAACGGCGGCAGTTACTGCATCTGCTGCAAAGTCAGGGCGTGGAAGTGGTGGCACTGGTCATTGGTCCGCCGAAGATGCCGCCGGAACCGGGGATTCGCGTAGCGACGGTCGAGACGTTGGCCGTGGAACTGGCGAGGCTGACGCTATGATACTGACTCTCCCGCCCGGTCTGCTCGCTGCGGCGCTACTGTTCTGGGGCTGGCGCACCGACCTGTGGCCGCTGGCCCTGCCTATGGCGCTGATTTTGGAAGCTGTGCCTTATATGCACTGGCGCTGGGCGTTGGGCGACAAGGAATTAACGCGGGTTATCGACCTGACCGCCCTGCTCTGGGTGGGCGCACTGATCCTGCTGTTCACCCGCTATCTGAATCAGCCACCGCTGGCCACGCATCTGTATACGCTGGCCAGTTGGGTTCCATTGTTATTGTTCCCGCCGCTGGCGATTCAGCGCTACTCCACCGTCGGCACTTTCCGGATGGGGCATTTGTTCTACTCGCTGCGCCGCTCCGGAGGCGAACTGGCGCAGCAACGCCTGCGGCTGGATGTTGCGTATTTCGTCGCGTGCCTGCTGGCCGCCAGCGTCACTGCGCAACCGTTTTATTTACCGGGCGCGGGATTGTTGCTGCTCTGGGCGCTGATCGCGCGGCGACCGCACCGCCATCACTGGCTCCAGACCGTGGCGCTGGCGCTGATGGTCGGTATCGCCGCCTGGCCGGTGAGTGTGGGTCTGCATCGCCTGCAACTGAATCTGGAAGACACCTTCACCGAGTGGTTCCAGGACTGGTTCACCGACTTCGATCCCTACCGTAGTTCGACCTCACTGGGCGATATTGGCGAACTGAAACTGTCCGACCGGGTCGCGCTGCGGCTCAAACCCATATCCGGCGACCGGGGGCCGTGGTTACTACGCGCCGCGACCTACAACAGCTATTTCGACCGGGTCTGGGTAGCGAAGGGCGTCCATTTCACCCGCCTCGATCCACAGGGCGACGGGCGCGAATGGTTGCTGAATCCCGCCCCGGACGGTGAATCCCGGCGCATGAGCATCACCTTGGAACTGCGTCAAGGAACCGGGATGCTGCCGCTACCCCTCGACGCCTGGCGGCTGGAGCAGTTGCCGGTGGGCGAACTGCAGCGCAGCAGTCTAGGCGCGTTCAAGGCGAGTGAGGGTCCAGGATTGGTCAGTTATCGGGTTGACTATGCACCAGCCTCCCCCCTCGCGGCGGAACCCGCAAAGACGCCCTCCCCCCTCGCGGGGGAGGTGTGGGGTGGGGGGGAAATTGACTTGGCTCTGCCCCGCCGGGAACAGGCCATCCTGCAACGCTTGGTCAGCGAACTAGGTTTAACCGGTCAACCGCCAGCCGTTGCCACCGCCAAAATCCGCGCCTTCCTGCTCGGCCAATTCCGCTACACCCTGGATCTGCCCGCCCCGGCTGCCGGCCTGACCGCCCTGGAAACCTTCCTACTCCAGGCGAAGGCTGGGCATTGTGAATATTTCGCCACCGCCGCCGTCTTACTTTTACGTGCGGCTGGTGTTCCCGCCCGTTACGCCACCGGCTTCTCCGTTTCTGAATACAGCCCGCTGGAAGGAAGCTATGTCGCCCGCCGCCGCCATGCCCACGCCTGGGCGCTGGCTTGGCTGGATGGCCACTGGCAGGATTTCGACGCGACCCCACCAGACTGGACGAGTTTTGAAGAAGCGCAGACGCCCTGGTATCAGCAACTCGGTGATCTCTGGGACTGGCTGAGTCACCAATTCAGCCGCTGGCGCTGGCGGGAAGCGAGCGATGACCAGGGCGACAATCGCGGGCTATGGGGATCGGCGGGACTGTTGACGGTCATTCTGTTCTGGCGGCTGCTCCGGCGTCAGCGCGTCCGTCGGTCACCGGTCAAGCTGTCAACACAGGCTGTCATTCAGCCCGGCATGGCATCGCCTTTCTACCAAGTGCTGGAGCAGCTCGCTGTCCACCGGGGGTCCCGCCCGCCCGGTGAAACCCTGGAAAGCTGGTTACGTCGGATCGGGGTCTGGGAAAACCCCGGCATGGCCGATATGGTGCGCTGGCACCAGCGCTGGCGGTTTGACCCGGTCGGTTTGCCCAAGGAACAACAGCAACAGCTTGCGGAAGCGGTTGCTGTTCATGCCCATACCCTTCCTGATTGATTTTGACCCGCAGCAACGCTGATGCAAACTGCACAGGTGGTACAACCGACCGGCGACAGGTCGGCCAAAAAGAACGATTGAGCTGCATGGTGTTCCCGGATAGCTCACCGCTATGAAGGGTGCCGGGCGCTAACGGCTACGGCTTTCCAGCCTTACGCCTGCGTCCCGCCCACGGTCAGTGCTTCGATTTTCAAGGTGGGCTGGCCGACGCCCACCGGGACGCTTTGCCCGTCCTTGCCGCAGGTACCTACCCCATCGTCGAGTTTCAGGTCATTGCCGACCATCGAAACTTTGGTGAGGACATCCGGGCCATTGCCGATCAGGGTTGCGCCCTTAACCGGACGAGTGACGCGGCCATTTTCGATCAGATACGCCTCGCTGGCGGAAAACACGAACTTGCCGGAGGTAATATCCACCTGCCCGCCGCCGAAGTTGACCGCATACAGCCCCCGTTCCACCGACGCAATAATTTCCGCGGGATCATGCTCACCGGGGGTCATGTAGGTGTTGGTCATGCGCGGCAGGGGCAGATGTGCGTAGGACTCGCGGCGACCATTGCCGGTGGGAGCCGTGTTCATCAACCGCGCATTCAGCTTGTCCTGTAAATAGCCTTTCAGAATGCCGCGTTCGATCAGCGTCGTACACTGGCTCGGCGTCCCCTCATCATCAATATTCAACGATCCCCGCCGATAGGCCAGCGTCCCGTCATCCACCACCGTGCACAGCGGCGAAGCCACTCGTTCGCCAATCCGCCCGGTGAACGCGGACGTGCCCTTACGGTTGAAATCGCCTTCCAGCCCGTGACCAATCGCCTCATGCAGCAGAATCCCCGGCCACCCGCCGGCGCGGGTGTGGCTTCGAGATTCACCAGCGCCAGCCGCACCGCTTCCCGCGCATAGCCCAGAGCGCGATCTTCATCCAGGAACCAAGGGTAGGCGACACGCCCACCGCCGCCGGCACTACCCTGTTCCCGGCGACCGTGCTGCTCAACAATAACACTGACGTTCAGCCGCACCAGGGGCCGCACATCGCCAGCCAACGTGCCATCGCTGCCCGCGACCAGGAAAATGTTATGCATCGCAGCCAGACTGACCATCACCTGCGTAACGCGGGCGTCCTGACGGCGGGCTTCGGCGTCCAATTGTTCCAGTAACTGCACTTTGGCCTCGGCGGTCAGCGTTTCCAGCGGATCCGTCGACGAATACAGCGCCGGTCGCTGCGGTGTCTGCCAGATTGGCAACTGGCCTTGATGACCCTGCCGGGCAATGGCGCGAGCGGCGGTTGCGGCTTCCAGCAAAGCGGGCATCTCGATCTCGTCGGAATAGGCAAAGCCGGTTTTCTCACCGCTGATCGCCCGAACCCCGACGCCCTGTTGAATTGTGCGACTGGCATTTTTGACCTGGCTGTCTTCCAGCCCCCAGGATTCGGCGCGGCGCTGCTGGAAATACAGATCGCCGCTGTCGATGGTATGACCCAACAGGCAGGACAGCGTGCGTTCCAAATCGGTTTCGCCCAGACCGGCCGGGGTTAGCAAGCACTGGCGGGCCAGCAGTAGAGCATCAGTGGTCATATTTTCAATTCTCGCAGTGAACACGGTGTTCCAGCGACGGAAACTCCCGCCGCACGCTTTCCAGAAAGGGGTGATCCAAGCGGGCAGTCACGATGCCCGGCCCCCAGGCCAGCCGACTCATCACCAGCCCCCAGGGATCAATGATCAGGCTATCGCCGAAGGTTTCGCGACCGTTGGCATGTCGCCCGCCCTGAGCGGCGGCGATGACATAGCACTGATTCTCAATGGCTCGCGCCCGCAACAGGACCTCCCAGTGCGCCGCACCGGTGGCGGCCGTGAACGCGGCGGGCAGCGCCAGAATCTCCATCCCCTGATCGACCATGGCGCGAAATTGCTCCGGGAAGCGCAGGTCATAGCACACCGCCAGCCCCAGTCGGCCAAAGGGCGTATCGGCTACCACATAGCGGTTCCCCGGCGCAATCGTCGCGGATTCGGCATACCGTTCCCGGCTGCCCACCACCTGCACGTCAAACAGATGCACCTTGTCGTAACGAGCGACGGCTTGCCCCTGGTCATTGAACAACAGGCAGGTCGCCCGCACGCGCTGCCCATCATCCACCGTGCGTAGCGGAATCGTACCGCCGACCAACCACAACTGATGCCGGGCAGACTGTTCCGCGAGGAAGTCCTGAATTGGTCCCGAACCCTCGGTCTCCTGAGCCGCCAGACTATCCGTCTCCCGGCGACCCATCAGCGCGAAATTCTCCGGCAACACAGCTAATCGCGCACCACGCGCCGCCGCTTCTGCCAGTAAATCAGCGGCCATCGCCAGATTAGTAGCGACATCGGGTTCGGAAACCATTTGCATCGCGGCTATCATCGACATGTTATCAGTTCCTCATTGATCCCCGACGAGTCCCGGGCGGTGCGCGGGCGATGGCGTGGCTTCGGTCAGCGACTCCAATACCGGATCCTCCCACGAACCGTGTAAGCGGTACCGGTAACGAGTTGCCTGTTCAATACCCTCTTGCAACAGCCGTTCCGCCACGAAAACAGCGGCCCCGGCGAGCGGTCCACCGGCCAAAGCCCCGGCAATCGGCAGCGTTCCGCCCAGACTCGGCGTCACGGTAATGTGTTGATCATAATCCCGAGCGGTTAAGCCCGCCCGCCCACGAAACTCGACCCGGGCAGACGGGGCTTCAATCGTCAGATTATCGGTCCGGGCCTGCCCGTCGCCAAAGGTCAGGTCGCCGGTGATCCGGTCAAAACTGGCCCCCGGTTGAAATAAATCGCTGAAATCCAGATTCAGGCGGCGCGACAAGTTTTGCACGTTGAACAGACCAATGATCCGGCCCATACCGGGATTGATGTCCAGCAACTGACCGGGACCCACCTGGATTTTCAAAGTCCCGGCCAGGTGTTTCAGCGCAAAATCCGGTAACGCTCCCGGCCATTGAGCATCCAGTTCCGCCTGCGTTTTACCACGCGCCACGCCCGCATCCGGGTAGCCGAAGTCCGCCAGCGTTTCCTCCAGCGCCGGACTGCGTAACGTCGCTTTGAGCCGCGAGGTCTGCACATCGCCCTGCCATTGCCAATCGCTACCGGCCTCAATGCGCTGGCGGTCCGAACTCAGTTCAATGTCGGACAGGCGAACGCCCTGGGCATTCGGCAGGGCGATGAACCGGAGTCGGCCTAAATTGTGGTTATTCATCTGTAAGCTGGCGACGGTGAAGACCAGAGGGGGCAACCGGCAGGGGTCGGGCGGGACTGACGGAGATGATTCCTTCTGCTTCAGACGAAGGTGTAATTGTTGCAGGGCGGCGTTGATCGGTTGCTGGGGCGTGGGTGCGTCGGGCGCAGTCAACCGCCCCGCTAAACCGGCACCGTCCACATCAATCCGTAAACCTTGAGGATAGCGGGTCGCGTTCACCGTGACCGCCTTGAACGTTTGTCCGATCAGGGTCAGTTCGTCAATGCGGGCCTCGAGACGGTGGAGTAGCGACAGCGGGTTAACGGCGGACTCCGGCGTCCGGTGACATCGCCCCTCCCGCTTGCCAACCGGGGCGGGCGGTGCTATCGGTGGTGTCCAGGTCCAGCGCGGCAATCGAGCCACGACGGCTAATCCTGGCGCATCGGGTAATTGCGCCTCACCGGCCCCGATGCGCAACTCGCCCCGCTCCAGTTGCAGGGCATGGGTCGGACCGCGCAACGCCAGCGCCGCCTGGGTGTCCTCGCCGTAGGCCACATCGACGCCGAGACGGTCGGCAGCGATGGGTTGCACGGTGATCCGCAGGGGCTGAGCTTCGCCCGCCGACTTGGTAAAGGGTTCGGGCAGTTCCAGGGCGATGCCGCGCAAATCCGACGTTAAATCCAGTTTAAACGCCGGTTGCCGACGGTGCAGTGCCTGACCGGTCGGAACCGTCAGTACCGCGTTCCAGTCGCTTTTGCCACGGATTGACGATTCCAGTGCGGCGGCGGATTCCCCGGCCAGCGCCGTTAAACCCAGTCGCCCCTGAATCCGCGTTTGCAATGCGCGGTGCCCCGGACGCCCGGTCAGATCCAGATCCAGCCGAATCGGCTCACCGCGCAAGCGCGCTTGCACCTTGCTGGCGTTGATATCGTTTTCCGTGAACCGCACCTCACCGCGCAGCCGATCCAGCGTCATATTCCAGGCGGGCAACACCAAACCATTATCCAGCAGTCCCACCCGACCCTTGGCTTGGTTCGGTCGGTCGTCGGTGGGCAGGGTCAATTCGAGATCCAGCGTACTGACGCCACTGGCCTGCAAATCCGGCAGATCGCCGTGCAGCTCCTTCCCGACCGGACTCTCTTGCAACGCTTGCCAGAAACTGGCGGCGGGTCCCTTGGCGCGGCCCTTGACCTGCACCACCACTTCGGACAAGTCATCAATGCGGACGGTGGCCGTTTCCATGTCGCCATCCAGCAACCGGCCTTCGTCGGCTTGGAGGGTCAAGCCCCGGTTGCGAAACCACACATCGGTCTTTAACCGTTCCAGGCGCGGCCAGCCGGGCGCATAGTCCAGCACCGCATTTTCCACCTGAAAACGCGTTTCAAACAGCCCTTCGTTATGGTCAAACGGAAATGCTGAGGGCGGTCCACGCAAGGTCATGTCCCCGGCGACCACCCGGCCACTGACCAGCGCCTGATCCAGCCAGGCCACGCCTTCTGGCGGAATGACGATGACGGGCAGGTAAAGATGCGCTTTTCCCACCTTGACATCGTGATAGCGCCCCTGAATGTCGAGCCACGGTTCACCAATGTCAGGCACGATCACCCGACCCCAGAAGCGGCTATTCAAATCCGGATTGGCCAATGCCAGACCAACGCTATCCAGGTGCAAACCATCAGCTTGACGTTGCCAGTTCACCGTGCCGTTGAGGGTGTCGAGGGTTATGGGGGCACGCAGCACTCCCGCGGTATCGACCTTGACGGCGCGACTGTTCAACTCGATTCGGCCCTGTTCGGGAGTGAAGTGCAGTTGACCTGTCACATTCGTAAAACCGGGCAGGCCGTGAACCGGATGGGTACTAAATTCGTGCAGGGCGGCGGTCACGGTATACGTTCCCGCGCCAGACTCGGCCTGAATATGGATCTCCGACAACTCACCCTGCGGGTTCAGCGGTTGCAACCATTGCTGGGCGGGTTCGTTCAGCCACGGCATCGCCCAAGCCAGCAAATGCCCAGCACGGGCATGGCGAAGCGTAGCCGACCAGCCAGTTTCGGTAGGCGTCGCTGCGAACGCCATCGGCGTAAAGGACTGTCCCGGCGGATCAATCTGACCATGTAATCGCCAACCGGCATCAGCGGCGGGCTGCTCGATGGTCATTTCCAGCCGCTGGCCCAGCACCGTCGGCAAATCAGCGGTCAAGGTCAGTCGTCGTCCTGACGGCGTTTCCCGCAGATGGAGATAGGGATGCCGCAGTTGCAGGGCGGAACCATCCGGCAGGCGCACGGCTAACGACTCACCAACAATGTCCAGTTCCCGCAGATCCAGCAACCAGGGAGCGGTTTTGGTGGATTCCGGCGACCATCGAGGAAAACTGTCCGGGTTCAGCGTCACGCTAGCTCCTTCGAGGCGGATCTGACGCACCACAGGACGCCATGCCTGCCATGAACGCCACAGATTCAGCGTGACCGAGGCGTGGGTAAATTGGGCCAGTGTCGTATCCCCACCCAAATCGTGAAGGCTGACGCCCTGCAAGCGCAGCGCCAATCGCCAACCGTCCAGCGTGGCAGTGACCGCCTCAATGCGCACCGGCGTATGCAAGGCGTCACTGAGTGCGCCGGACAGTTCATCGCGATAGTCATTCAGGCGCGGCAACAGCCACCACTGCCCGAAGCCAGCCAACAGGAGCAACGGTAACAACAGCGTCAGCAGCAACCGGCGCGTCCAGCGCAGTGTGCGACGGGTTCGGCTGGTCGGTAACCGCAGCGGGTTCCAAAGAGCGGGGGAGCGTGGACTACTGGCCTTGGGCATGGTCATGGTTGGGCGCAACCGGCTTTGTTCAGTTGAGATTCCATCAGCGCCGAACCGGTTTCCCCAGAAATAAAAAGGGCGTCCGAATGCGCTCAGACTGACACGCAATCGGACGCCATTGTCCGCGACGGCGGCCCCCGTTAGCCGCCTGGATTCACCCCGCTCAAGAGTAGTTGATGAGCGTGTATCCTTGCGTTGTATTCAGCAATATAAAAGCCAATTTTTATAAATAATTATTTTTAAATAATTTTTAATTAAAACATCGTTATGGTACTGCCTGAAACCAGAAAAGCCGCGCCTCATGCTGGCGCTTTCGATAGCGAACCTGCTTTATTTTGGGGCAACAGGCCTCGTAAGCCAATTTATTTTTACCGCAGTCTTGATCTGTCTATCCATAGTGACCATGCTTGTTATCGAGTGACTAACCGAGGAAGGTATCCATGTCGATTCGTGACTGGCCGGATGATGAACGCCCCCGTGAGAAACTGTTGCAACGCGGTGCCGGCGCGTTGTCAGATGCTGAATTGCTGGCGATTTTTTTGCGCGTGGGCGTGCCCGGCAGTAGTGCCGTTGATTTAGCGCGTGACATGCTCAATGAACATGGCGGTCTGCGCCAGTTACTGCAACTGGATCAGGCCGCGTTCTGTGCGACGCGCGGTCTTGGACCCGCCAAATACGTTCAGTTACAGGCGGTGCTAGAACTGGCCCATCGCCATCTAAAAGATACGCTGAAACGGGTCGATGCGATTCAGAGCGTAGCGGACACCCGTCGCTACCTGATGGCCCGGATGCGCCATCATCCCCACGAGGTCTTTTCCTGCCTGTTTCTCGACAATAAACATCGAATTATCGAATACGAAGAACTGTTCTTTGGCACCATTGACAGCTCCGCCGTGCATCCGCGTCAGGTGGTGAAACGCGCACTGCATCATAATGCGGCAGCGGTGATCGCCGCCCATAATCATCCCTCGGGAGTCGCGGAACCCAGTCGGGCCGATGAAGCGATTACCCTGCGACTCAAGGAAGCGCTGTCGATGATCGATGTCCGATTACTGGATCATATCGTGGTCGGCGATGGGCAGACGGTATCACTGGCGGAGCGGGGCGTGTTGTAAACCCTCACAACCTGCGCGCTTCCCGAATCCGCTCATAAGCCGCGGCAATCTGGCTGGTGCGCTCCGTCGCCCGCGCCAATTCCGCCGATGACACGTCCTTGGAAGCTAGTTTGTCCGGGTGGTGTTGTTTAATCAGGCGCCGATACGCCAGCTTGATTTCATCCGGGCTGGCCTCGCGCTTTAACCCGAGTACGGTATACGCCTGACTGAGCGAATTGACAGCCGTCGTTGGTCGGCGGCTATTATGGGTCTGATACTCGCTGTACCCGTCGGAATAGCCGTCGGAACCGCTAAAGCCATTGGCTTTGGATTGATGCGCCCAGCGCTGGGCGCGAAACAGGGTATGCAGGGTTTCAAATTGGAGGCGGTGAATGCCTAGTCGATCAGCCACATACAGCAGGCGGGTATGCGTGTGCGGATGCAGTCCGCCATCGGCGTAGGCGACGTTCAATAACAGTTCCAGCAGTTGTTGCAGCATCGCCGGATGCTCGCGGCAGGCGTGTTGAAAGTGGGTGATGGCCGCTTCGACGGCAAATTCCGGTTGCTTGCCTTCCGTGAAACAGTCCATGGCGGATTGCCGCTGACCGGCGTTCAAATGCAGATGGTCCATAATAGTGCGGGCAGCGGCGATTTCCAATTCGGACACCCGGCCATCGGCTTTGGCGACATACCCCATCAACTGGAAGGCCGTCGCGTGGAACAGATTCCGGGCGTGATCGTGGCCGACAGATTCCGGATCGGCAGTTTTCTGCTGATTCTGCCGATTCTGCTGATTCTGATCGAAATTATGGCCGACCGCCGCCCCCAGCAGGGCACCCAGTGGCCCACCGACCATAAAACCAAATGCTCCGCCAAACAGTTTTCCTAACACGCTGAATGAAGGCCTCGCCGAATTATGATTCAGTCTACGAACACTTCAGCCAGGCTTTGCGCGGTCAAGACCCGCTCACCCCAGATGAGCAGCGTATCGCTGTCCGCCGCCGCCAGCCGCGCCAGAATACCCGCATCCAGCGACCCGAAGCGCCGAGCTAACAACCGCTGCAAGAGTAAGGCTTCACCTTCCTGACGACCCTTCTCGATACCCTTCTCGATACCCTTCTCGATACCCTTCTCGATACCCTTCTCGATACCCTTCTCGATACCCTTCTCGA
>JAIFNF010000145.1 GCA_020047885.1 Gammaproteobacteria bacterium
TTCAGGGAGCCGGCATCGTGCTCAATGAACCCTCGGTCGTCGCTATCAATCAGGATCCGGTGCGCGGGGTGCGAACCATCGCCGCGGTCGGCACTGACGCCAAGCGAATGCTGGGGCGAACCCCCAATAATCTATCGACCATCCGCCCGATGAAGGATGGGGTGATCGCGGATTTCACGGTCACCGAAAAAATGCTTCAGCACTTTATCCGCAAGGTGCATGCCCGCAAATTCTTCAATCCCAGCCCCCGGGTGCTGGTCAGCGTCCCCTGCGGCTCCACCCAGGTCGAGCGGCGGGCGATCCGCGAGTCGGCCATGGGCGCTGGAGCGCGGGTGGTCTATCTGATCCCGGAACCAATGGCGGCGGCGATTGGCGCGGGCATTCCGGTTGAGGAAGCGTGTGGGGCGATGGTGCTGGATATCGGCGGCGGCACCTCGGAAGTGGCAGTCATTTCCCTGAATGGCATTGTTTACGCGGGTGCGGTGCGCACCGGCGGCGACCGGTTCGATGAAGCGATCATCAACTATGTACGCCGCAACTTTGGTGTCCTGATTGGCGAACCGACCGCAGAGCGCATCAAGCACGAAATCGGCAGCGCCTATCCGACCTCGGAAGTGCGCGAGATCGAAATCAAGGGGCGTAATCTGGCTGAAGGCGTCCCGCGCAGCTTCACCCTGAACAGCAACGAAATCCTCGAAGCCTTGCAGGAACCGCTATCGAACATCATCGGTGCGGTGAAAATGGCGCTGGAGGCGACTCCGCCGGAACTGGCGGCGGATGTGGCGGAACGGGGCATTGTCCTCACCGGCGGCGGCGCGCTGATGCGCGACATTGACCGGCTGATTGTCGAGGAAACCGGTCTGAGCGTGGTCATTGCCGAAGACCCGCTGACCTGCGTCGCTCGGGGGGGTGGCCGGGTGCTGGAGTTAATCGCCAAGGATGAACGCGCCATTGACGCCTTTGCGATTGAGTAAGTGTTGGCGGCGCTCAAACCCAGTGGGCGTATCCGCCACTTGTTCGAAGTGAACCCCAAGGCAGTCCTGCAGCTCGGGCTGTGGGGGGCGCTATCCATCGCCCTGATGACGGTCGATCATCGCTATCACGCCGTCGATGACGTGCGCGATGTCTTGGCGACTGCGATCTATCCCCTGCATGTCCTGATGCGCCTGCCGACCGATACCCGCAACTGGCTCACGGAAAAATGGGCCAGTCGCAGCCGTCTGCTGGAGGAAAACACCCGCCTGCGGGAAAAGCAGTTGTTGCTCAACGTTCAGTTGCAAAAGTTGACCGCCCTGGAGGCCGAGAATCGCCGTCTGCGTTCGCTACTCGAATCGGCCGTCAATACTCCGGAACGGGTGCTGATGGCTGAGTTGCTATCCGTGGATTTTAATCCGTATCGTCACCATATCCTGCTCAATCGGGGGCGTCAGCACGGTCTTTATGTCGGTCAGCCGGTACTCGACCAGCACGGTGTCATCGGCCAGATCATCCGCGCTGATCCCCTCACCTCGACCGCTATTCTCATCACGGATCCCAACCATGCCTTGCCGATTCAGGTCAGCCGAACCGGCGTGCGAACCCTGGCGCTGGGTTCCGGCAACCTTCATGAACTGGAATTGCCGCATATTCCCCATAATGACGACGTCAAGGTCGGCGATGTGTTGGTCACTTCAGGGATGGGCGGCCGGTTTCCACGCGGTTATCCGGTGGGTACAGTCACCTCAATCAAGTTCGATCCAGGCAGTCCTTTTGCCCGCATCATCGCCAAACCGATGGCGCAACTGGATCGGATTCGCGAGGTCATGTTGCTGGATAACGACTCACCGATCATCGCCCCGGATACTTCGGACGCGGTGGCCGCCTGGACGCCATGACCGCGACCCAATCGAATGGCCGCTGGGTCATTGTGCTTAGCTTACTGATCGCGTTTCTGTTGTCAGGCGTGGCCTTGCCCGGCGCACTCGACCGATTCCGCCCGGACTGGGTGGCGATGGTGTTGATCTACTGGTGTATGGCGCTGCCGCACCGGATCGGTATCAGCGTGGGTTGGGGCGTCGGTTTGTTGCTGGATATCGGCCGGGGTGGACTGCTCGGTCAGCACGCCCTCGCGTTGGCGGTGGTGGCGTATCTGACCCTGCAAGCCTACCGGCGCATCCGGCTGGCACCGCTCTGGCAGCAGACCTTCAGTATTCTGGTGTTGCTGGCTATTGAGCGCATTCTGATTTACTGGATCAGCGGCGTGATCGGTTATCCCCCGCAGGACTGGTGGTACCTGGCACCGGCGGTTGGTGGCATGGCGTTATGGCCGTTGCTGTTTGTGGTGTTGCGCGATGCCCGCCGCTATTTTCAAGTGAGTTAGTAAATTGTTTTACAAACCTTATTCCCAGGAACCGTTGGCTCGGGAAAAAGATAATACTGCCGAAAGCGAGTTGTTCTTCCGGCGCGCGCTGGTGATGGTGCTGGCCGTCTTGCTGGGATTGCTGGCGGTGGGTAGTCGGCTGGTGTATCTGCAGGTGCTGAATCATGAGCGCTTTACCACGCTGGCGGATGGCAACCGGATTCGTGTCCAACCGCTGCCGCCGACCCGGGGCTTTATTTTCGACCGTAATGGCGTACTGCTGGCGGAAAACCTGGCGTCCTATCACTTGGAAATTACCCGCGAGCAGGTCCAGGATCTGGATGCGACGCTGGCCGAGTTGCGCGAGCGCATTGAACTCACCGATACGGATATCGAGCGGTTTCGCAAGATCACGCGGCGCACGCCTGCCTATATCGGCTTACCGTTGCGCTTTCGCCTGACGGATGAAGAAATCGCCCGACTGGCCATTGATCTCTATCGCTTTCCTGGCGTTGAGATCAAAGCCGATCTGACCCGCCACTATCCACTGGGGTCGCTGGGTGTCCACGCCATTGGCTATGTGGGACGCATCGATGAGAGTGAGATGCGCCGCATTGATCCGGGCCAGTACAGCGGCAGCACCCATATCGGCAAGGTGGGGGCGGAGCGGTCTTACGAAGATCTGCTGCGGGGGAGCACCGGCTGGCAGCAAGTAGAGACCAATGCCGAAGGTCGCCCGTTGCGCACGCTCAGTCGCACCCCACCCACGCCAGGGCAACATATCTATCTCAGTATCGATATCCGCTTGCAAGCGGTGGCGGAGAAGGTGCTGGAGGGTTACAACGGGGCGCTGGTCGCCCTCGATCCGCGCAATGGCGAAATTCTGGCGCTGGCCAGTCAGCCGACTTACGATCCTAATCCGTTTGTCAATGGCATTGACTTCGCCTCCTACCGCACCTTGAACACCTCCAAGGACAAGCCGTTGCTGAATCGCGCTCTACGCGGGATGTATCCGCCCGGCTCCACCATCAAGCCGTTACTGGCGCTGACCGGTCTGGAATACGGGGTGGTCAATCGCCACAGCGGGATTTTCTGTCCCGGCTTCTACCGGTTGCCCGGCTCCAGCCACCGGTTCCGCGACTGGAAGCGCGGCGGGCATGGCCATGTCAGTATGGATCGCGCCATCGCTCAGTCCTGCGATGTGTATTTCTACGATCTAGCCCTGAATCTGGGCATTGACCGCACCCACCAGTTTCTCGACCAGTTCAGCATGGGTCGACCCACGGGCGTCGATTTGCCCGGCGAGAAAGGAGGCGTCTTGCCCTCGCAGGCCTGGAAGCGGAAATCCTACAACCAGAGCTGGTTTGCCGGCGACACGCTCAGCGCCGGCATCGGTCAGGGCTATTTCCTGGCGACGCCTTTGCAATTAGCGCATTCGACGGCGGCGATTGCGAAACAGGGCGTCCGCTTTCAGCCGCGCATTCTGCATGCGAGCGAAGATCCTGAGACCCGCGTGAAGACGTTGGCCGAGCCGCGACCGTTGCCCTCGGTCCAGGTTCGCAATCCTCAGTTCTGGGAAACGGTGACGACCGGCATGATTCACGTTGTCGAGGGCGGTACGGCGAACCGCATCAGCATTGGTGCCAAATACCGGATCGCCGGCAAGACCGGCACTGCCCAGGTGTTTACCCTGGGTCAGAGCGAAAAGTACGACGCCAAGCGTCTGGCAAAGCATCTTCTCGACCATGCGCTGTTTGTGGCCTTCGCGCCGGTCGAAGATCCCACTATCGCCATCGCGATCATCGCGGAGAACGGCGGCGGCGGCAGCAGTACGGCAGCACCCATGGCGCGGAAAGTGATGGACGCCTGGTTGTTGAATAAATATGACGCCATTCCCGAACCCGCCCCTGCCCCGGATGCCGCGCCGCATGAACCTGCAGCGGAATGAAGAAAGTTGGGTGCTGCGGCTGCTGCGGCTGGATCTGCCGCTGTTGCTGGGATTGCTGATGTTGTCCGGGCTGGGGCTGACCGTGCTGTACAGCGCCGGGCAGCAAAATATGGAGCTGGTGGTGGGGCAGGGCATGCGGTTGGGGCTGGGGTTTGCGATCATGCTGACGCTGGCGCAGTTGTCGCCCCGCTATTTCCGGTTGTGGTCGCCGTGGATTTATCTGGTCGGCCTGCTGCTGCTGCTGGCGGTCATGGTGGTCGGCGATGTATCCAAGGGAGCGCAGCGCTGGCTGGATCTGGGGGTGGTGCGTTTTCAACCGTCGGAAATTATGAAACTGGCGGTGCCGATGATGATGGGCTGGTTTTTTGCCGAAAAGCCGTTGCCACCACGCTGGCTGCATCTGCTCGGTGGGGCGCTGATTACTGCGATTCCCTTCATTCTGATCGCGGAACAGCCCGATCTGGGGACGGCGCTGGTGGTGGGATCTGCGGGCGCGTTCGCCTTGTTTCTGGCCGGACTGAGCTGGCTGATCATGTTCGTCCTGGCCGGATTGCTGTGCGCCGCGATTCCGCTGTTCTGGACGTTCATCATGCACGATTACCAGCGCCAGCGAGTGCTGACGTTCCTCGATCCGGAAACCGATCCGCTGGGGACCGGCTATCACATCATTCAATCCAAGATCGCCATTGGCTCCGGCGGCATTTACGGCAAGGGCTGGCTGAATGGCACCCAGTCGCATCTGGACTTTCTGCCCGAGGGTTCCACCGATTTTATCTTCGCCGCGTTTCTGGAAGAATTCGGTCTGGTGGGCGGTGGCTTGTTGTTAACGCTGTATTTTTTTATCGTCGCCCGTGCGCTGTACATGGCCAGTCGCGCCCCGGATACCTATACCCGCTTGCTTGCTGGCAGTCTTACGCTAATCTTTTTCTTGTATGCCTTCGTCAATACTGGGATGGTTTCCGGGCTGTTGCCTGTGGTAGGGTTGCCCCTGCCATTATTCAGCTACGGGGGAACCTCCCTGGTGACGATCATGGCGGGCTATCGCCGCCTGAACCTACGACGAGAGTCACGCGTGAAGAGCCTGTATTCTTTGGGAATTGCTTTGCTGTTAAGCGCCTGTGCGCCGCCGGCCGCAGTGCGCCCGGTCCCGGACACCGCGCTGGAAACGCCAGTGCCGGAAACCACCCCCCCCGCGCCCGAAACGCAGGCCGTGGCGTCGGCCACCCTGAATCCTGGTCAGCCACTGATTCAGCGGGCCGATGTGCAGGCGTTTATCCGCGAAATGGCGACCCGGCACGGCTTTAAGGCGGCTCAGTTGCAGGCGACCTTCAGCCGCGCCCAGGCGCAACCCAGTATCATCGCTGCCATGTCCAAACCCGCCGAGGCCAAGCCCTGGTTCGCCTACCGGGAGATTTTTATCAATCCCAAACGGATTCAGGGCGGCGCCCAGTTCTGGCGAACCCATGCGGCAGCGCTGGCTCGGGCAGAACAGGTCTATGGCGTTCCGCCACAAATCGTGGTCGCGATCATTGGCGTCGAGACCCAATATGGCGGCAATATGGGTAAACACCGGGTGTTCGAAGCGCTATCTACGCTGGCTTTCGGCTACCCACGCCGCGCTGCCTTTTTCCGCAAGGAACTGGAAAATTATCTGCTGCTGACCCGTGCCGAGGGGATTGATCCACTAAGTTTACGCGGCTCTTACGCCGGAGCGATGGGGCTGGGGCAGTTCATGCCGAGCAGTTTTCTGAGTTACGCCGTGGATTTCGATGGCGACGGTCATCGGGATCTATGGCGGAATCCCACCGATGCCATTGGCAGTGTTGCCAA
>JAIFNF010000197.1 GCA_020047885.1 Gammaproteobacteria bacterium
GCTACCGTTTTAGTCACGGCGAGCGTTGTAACGGTCAGAGTTGCTGAAGTACCGACAAGGCTATTTTCAAAGCCGGTTTTTAACGCCCCGGCAGCAATCGAGTTGATATAGCCGGAATTAGCGACGCTGGACGTGACATCCACGGACACCGAGCAACCGCCGCCGGGAATGGCACCGCCAGTCTGATAGGTGACAGTGTTTAATGTGGTATCGACTGCTACTTTCGTCGAATCACAGCCATTTTTAACCTGGATATTAGGCGTCGCCGCGATCTTGACGTTGAATGGCAGGGCATCTACTAAATCAGCCGTTAGTGCAGTGGCAGCAAGATTACCATTACCAAATGAGAGCGTTAGGGTTGAAATGCCATTGACCAAAATAGTAGATGGGGTGAAGAATTTACTGAGACTCGGCGGTTGCGGTGGATTAACAAACAGCTTGGCTGTAGCGGCTGCGCCATTAGTGCCTGCGCTAGTGACCAGAGCGCCAGCGGCAATCGTGTTGGTGTAGGGCGAACCGGTGCTATCGCCAGCGGTGACGTCAACCTGAATCGTGCAGCCATTGACGGGAATGGTAGCGCCGCTGGCGTAGGTGATAGTTGTGGCATTCGCGGCGGCGGTAACCGTCCCAGGGCAGGTTTTCTGCATATTGGGGTTAGTCGCTACGGTAACTTTCCCATTGCCATTCACCGGCAAGGTATCAACCAGATCGCTATTCAGAGTAATAGCGCCACCATTGCTATTACCAAGGTTAATAGTGAGCCGCGAAATTCCGCCCGGATTGATGGTGCCGGGATTAAAAGACTTCGTCACAGTGGGCGGAACCTGCGCTTGCACCACCAGACTGGCATTAGCGGGTTGCTGGTTATTACCGCCTTCCGTAGTTTTCAAAGCTCCCGCAGCAATCGTGTTCGTGTAGCTACCGCCAACTGCGGAGATTACATCAACCGTGATTGTGCAACCGCCGGCCGGAATCGTTGCGCTGCTGGCGTAGTTAATGGTGTTCGCACCAGTAGTCACCTTGCCGGGATTCGTGTTAATGCAAGTGCCGCCAATCGCCGGAGTTGCAGCAACTACTACGCTTCCGGGCAATGTATCGACAAAATCTGCATTCAGCGTCAGCGCTGAAGTATTGGGATTGCCGAGGTTAATCGTCAGGGTTGAGGTGCCGTTAATGGCAACCGTAGCGGGACTAAAAGCCTTGCTCACGGTTGGCGGCGCTAAACCCCCACCGACGGCCAGATTTGCCGTTGCGGGGTTCTGGTTATTGCCGACCAAAGTTTGTAACTGGCCGGCAGCAATGGTGTTGGTGTAAACACCGTTGGTACTGGAGGTGACATCAACAGAAATTGTGCAACCGCCAGCGGGAATCGTTGCGCCATCGGCGTAAGTGATAGAACTGCCGCCTGCGGTAGCCGTGACGGTTCCGGGGCAGGTTTTCACTACATTGGGTGTGCCATGAATGACTACATTCCCCGGCAGTGCATCGACCAGCGCCGAGGACAGCGTAATTGCGCTGGTGTTGCTATTGCCGAGAGTAATAGTCAGCGTCGATGTGCCATTAGTAGCGATGGATGCCAGATTAAATGCTTTGCTGATCGTTGGCTGATTGCCAACGGTCATAACCGCCGTTGCTGCACCCGGATTGGTCAAGCCTTGATTGCTACTCAGAGTGCTGGCGTTGATGTTGTTGGTGTAAGTGCCCGGAGCATTGCCCACCACATTGGCAAAGAAGGTACAGGAGGTGTTCGCAGCAATGCTGGCGCTCGTCAGCCGTAACGAGTTACCGCCTGCAATAGCGGTGACTGCACCGCCAGTACAGTTCGTGCCGGCACCGGGGGTAGACGCAATCGCCAAACCCGCCGGTAATGTATCCGTGAGCGAGACGCCAGTCAGTGTCGAACCCGAGTCGTTGTTACGGATCGTGACCGTCAGTTTATTAGCTTGCCCCGGATTACTCGAAGAATCAGCAAACGCTTTAGTAACCGTGGGGGAATCCACCACGTTTAACGTAGCTTTGGCTTCGGACTGGTTGGGAACGCCCTGATCGCTGACAACAGCGTTTTCGTAAATGACGTTAGTGTAAGCGCCCAAGGCCGAGGCGGTGACATCGACGCTAAGCGTGCAATTAGTGCCGGGCGGAATGGTGGCTTGGGAAACCGTGATTAGACTGCTTCCCTCAACAGTCGTGACGACCGCTTTACCGCCGGTTCCGGTTCCCGCGCAACCGGTGCTGGCGTTAGAGGGTGTGGCTACGACTAATCCACTTGGCAGGGTATCGGTATAACTTACCCCAGTCAGAGTCAATGGCGTCGGCGCATTCGGATCAAAGGTACTGACCAGCCGCATTTTCAGAGTCGCGGTTTGATTGCGGCCAATATAGTCCGGCGCAAAACCTTTCATAATCCCCAATCCCTGCAAGGTCGAAAGTGATGCAGAAGTGCCTTGCGGGTTGGTATAGCCCTCATCAGTAATAACCGCTTGCGCCGGAATGGTGTTCGTCAGATTCAGGAATCGCACTGAGGTGGTGGTGACCAAGACCTTGCAGGTCTGATTAGCCGCTACGGTGGCTCCAGTCAGGGTCACTTTGCCGTCGCCGGGAATCGCCGTAACCATGCCGCCAGTACAGGTCGTGCTGGCGTTAGGCACTGAATAGACTTCAATCCCGACTGGGAATACGTCGGTGAACCCGACCCCGTGCATGACGATTCCCGACGGGTTGATGACATCAATTTGCAGTACCGAGGGCACACCGCCCGTCACAATAACCGGGTCGAATGATTTATTGATGTTGATTTGGGCAGTTTGTGCCGTCAAATTAGCGGTGACGGCGGCGGTACTCACCGGGCCTTCGGCGCTGGTGATTGCACCGGCAGGAATGGTATTGCTCCACGGGCCAGTACCACTGGTGACCACATCAAAGAAGAAGTCACAACTGCCGCCAGCGGCTAAGGTCGCGCCGAGCAACTGGGCATTAGTCGCGCCGGGATTGGCGACAACTGTGGGAGAACCGCCGCAGTTGGTACTGGCATTGGCGGGATTGGCGACGGCCAGTCCAGCGCTAAAGGTACTGTCATTGGCAGAAATATTAGTAAGCTGGCCATTGGTACCATTAAGAACGGTGATCTTAACCCGTGCTTTGCCACTGGGGGTTACTGAAGACGGCGTAAAGGTCTTCGACCCGGACAGGCCGGTGCCAATAGCAAGGGTGGCTGAGACAGGCGCTGGAATGGTGCCGCCGCTCGTGCTGAGATTGGCCGGCTCAATAGTGTTGACATAGCTGCCCACCGCTGTGCCAGTCACTTTAGCCGTGATGACACATTCAGCATCTTCGCTAGTGTCTGGCCGGGCACTCACCGTGCCATTGGACAATACCAGTGCGTTAGCCAGTGGATTAGCCGTCAACGTCCCACCACACGTATTGGTAGCCGCCGGATTAGCTGCCAGCGTAATACCGGCAGGCAGGTTATCCGTGAGATTAACCGCAGTCAGTGAATTGACCACTCGGTTGCGAATCTTGATCGTTAAGGTGGATAACCCACCTTGCGCGATACTGGATGGGTTGAAACTCTTGGTCGCGGCTACGGCACTCACGCTAAACACATTAACCGCACTGAGGTTAGTGTTGTTTGTCGTGCCGTTACCCACGCCGTCAATGGGAATGCTATTTTCAAAAGTCAGTCCAATAGCAGCCGCACTGGGTAGCTTGGCCCAGATGTTAATGGTGCAGATACCGGGCGTGACTCCAGTACCGCCGACAATGGTGCCATTGCTCCACATTAAACCGGCGTCTGTTACTGTTGGGGCTGATCCAGTGTCGGTACCGCTGGCATTAGTACCGGTCCAGGTTCCGCCTGAACAACCCGCATCGGTGGAATAAAAAACATTCCCAGGGGCAGGATTGAACAGCGTCATCTGATGACCACTAGCGGCTGGCAGAATATCTTTGAAACTCACATTGCTTACTGACCCGCCTGACCAGTTACTAATTTCTACGGTGAACTGAGTCCATTGACCAGGCGCGACATTAGCAACCGATACAGTTTTATCGACCGTTAACTTAGCATTGACGGTCAGGTCAGCATCGACCGATGGACTGGGATAATTATTTGGATTTTTGACGGCATCGGCCGGAATAGTATTGGTGTGCTGGCCGTCGGTGGTGGAAGTGACGTAGGCGGTTATCGTGCACTTGCCGCCGGGACCCGCTTTAGCATTAGCCAGGGTTATTGATCCGGTACCTGTGGTAGCGATTAATGTACCATTTAATGCCCCAGTACCACTGCAAACCACGGATGGAGCAGTAGGGGTGCCGAGAATTTTGATCGTCGATGCAGTAAAATCGTCAGCAAAACTGGTGATGTCTAGCGCATTAGCCGTGCTGTTATTAGTGACCGTGATCGTCATCAATGACGGCTGACCAGCGGGAATCGTGTCGGGGTTGAAGGATTTGCTAACCGCAATGGGTGTATTGATGGTCAGAGGTTGATTGAATGCCGGGCTGGTCAGGCCGCGAATGTTGCCAATGGCTCCCGCGCCGAGGCTGTTAGTAACACTCTGAGGACTGGCAACAATGACCTTGGCGCTGATCGTACAGGTTCCGTTTTTGCCAATGGTGCCACCGGTGAGCTTAATCTCGTTGGTGCCCGCTGTAGCAGTCACTGAGCCATTGACACTGCCGGTTCCACTACAACTGGTGCTGGCGGCTGGAGTTGCAGCCACCACCATGCCAGGGGGCAAAGTATCGGTAAACGTTGTGAGCGGAATCGTCGCATCGATATTGGGATTAGTGAGGGTAATCGTTAATGTGGTCGGGTCACCGGCAATGGCGGGGGAAGGTGAGAAGCTCTTGCTGCCGGTGGGATTTTGTAGGGTATTGACTGACAGAGTGGCGCTGGCCGCGGTAGTGTTGAAAACACCCACCGTATTTTCTTTGGCAGTGTAGCCACTGATTGTGGCGGTCGGCGTGGTATTAGCCGGAATGGTGACAACGTGGTTGCCCGGCGTGATCGAACTGACGTTAATTTGGAAATAACATTGGCCGTCCACCGTGCCGGTGCCAGCGGGGATTGTGCCGCCGGTAAGATAAACCGTAGAGGTTCCCTCCGTTGCTGCACTGACCGTAAAACCGCAGGTGTTGGGAATGCTAGGCGTGTCGGTGATGGTAACAACCGACGGCAATATCGCGGTGACGGCGGCGGCGGTCAATGGCACCGCCGAAGCATTGGCAATCGTGATTCGATACGCCGAGGTGTCGCCCGGATCGATGGTCGCCGGGGTAAACTGCTGGTTGATGGTAGTAGTTGCCGCCGCCAGCC
>JAIFNF010000081.1 GCA_020047885.1 Gammaproteobacteria bacterium
GTACGGATCGGCTGCCACGGACTGGCGACCAACGAGGCGCTGGCGCTGGCGACGGGTGATACGCTGGCGATTGGCTCAGTACACTTCACGTTTGAGGGATATTAGATGCGGTTATTAAAAAACCCGCACTTGGCGGGTTGATGAACTGCGTTGAATCCTGAAATGGAGGCTAGGGCCGGATTTGAACCGGCGACTTTACGGTTTTGCAAACCGCTGCAATTGACCACTCTGCCACCTAGCCCGAATGAGCGTTCCGGCGCTGCTCCGGGAGATAAAAAAAGCCTCAAAGAACCGAGGCCTGAAAATCTGGAGCGGGAAACGAGACTCGAACTCGCGACCCCAACCTTGGCAAGGTTGTGCTCTACCAACTGAGCTATTCCCGCGGTGTAGGTCGGCCATTTTAGCCGGAAAAACCAACCTGTCAAGCCCTGCTAACCTTGTTTCAGCGCCGGCCACGCCGCTAACAAATAATGCACCATCGACCAGAGCGTCAGCACCGCGGCCACCAACAGCAGTCCCAGCCCCACTTCCAGGGTCGGGAAGAACCCCAGCGGCTCGCGATACAGCAACAGCAACACCGCCATCATCTGCGCAGTGGTTTTGAACTTACCCACCCGCGACACCGCCACGCGCCCATGATTGCCGATGTGCGCCATCCACTCCCGCAACGCTGAAATGGCGATTTCCCGCCCAATGATGATCGCTGCCGCCACCGCCATCAGCGGCGTTGGAATCGCCTGCACCAGCAACACCAGCGCCGTCGCCACCATCAGCTTGTCCGCAACCGGATCCAGAAACGCGCCGAACGCCGAGGTCTGGTTCAGCCGCCGCGCCAGATAACCGTCCAGCCAATCCGTCAGCGCCGCCAAGCCAAACAGCGCCGTGCAGACGAGATTAACGCCGTTGAACGACAGAAAAAACACGCCAACAAACACCGGGATCAGGGCGATCCGCATCAAGGTCAGCCCGGTCGGCACATTGAGGCGTATGGTTCGCGGCATCGTCAGGCCTCGCCATGGAAAGCGTCATAAATGCGCTGCGCCAATTCATGGCTGATGCCGTCCACTTGGGAAAGATCCTCAACCCCCGCCTGCGCGAGTGGTTTCAAGCCGCCGAATTGCCGAAGCAGCGCCTGCCGCCGCTGCGGGCCAATGCCCGCGATCTCGTCAAGCGCCGACAGGGTGCTTGCTCTGGCTCGCCGCTGACGATGACCCGTAATGGCGAAACGATGCGCCTCATCACGAATCTGCTGAACCAAATGCAAGGCGGCTGAATCCGTCGGCAACCGCACCGGGCGATGCTCCTCAAGATACAGCGTCTCCAGACCGGGCTTGCGCTCGGATCCTTTGGCAATGCCTACTGCCATCACTCCCGTCACCAACAGTTCCTCCAACATCTCGCGAGCCTGGGTTAATTGTCCCTTGCCGCCATCGACGAACAGGATATCCGGCAAGAGTCTCTGCTCATCCCGTAACCGGGTATAGCGCCGGGTTAGCGCCTGCCGCATCGCAGCATAGTCGTCGCCCGGCGCAATGCCTTCAATATTGTAGCGCCGATAGTCAGATTTGCGTGCGCCCTCAGCGTCAAACACCACACAGGCGGCCACGGTCGCCTCGCCGCCCGTATGGCTGATATCGAAACACTCCAGCCGCGTCAACTCACGATCAATGCCCAGCGCTTCACGCAACTCATCCAGACGGCGGCGCATTCCGGCACGACTCGCACAATGCGCCGCCAGCGCCTGTTCAGCATTGCGTTGCGCCATTTCCAGCCAGCGCGCCCGCTCACCGCGTGGATGAACGGTCAGGGTCACTTTCCGACCCGCCCGCGTCTGGAGCGCCTGGGCCAGTAATGCTGATTCGGCAGGTTCGTGGCTGAGCAGAACCTCTGCCGGGATCAGTTTATTTAAATAATACTGCGCCAGAAATGCGCTCAGGATCACTCCTGCGGCTTCACCCTCAGGCAGGGCGGGAAAAAAAGCCCGGTTGCCCAGCAAGCGCCCATCACGGAAGACAAAGACCTGCACACAGGCCGCGCCTTCCCGCACCGCGCACGCCACCACATCCAGATCGCCGCTCTCGCCCTCGACATGCTGGCGCTGCTGAATCCGCCGCAGTTCGACAATCTGGTCGCGGCAGAGCGCGGCCTCCTCGAATTTTAATTCAGCGGCTAAGACGTCCATCCGCTGGGCCAGATCATCAATCACCTGACCGCTCCGGCCTTCCAGAAACCGCACAGCGTCCCCTAACTGACGCTGATAGCCGGTCTGGTCGACCAACCCCACGCAAGGCGCAGTGCAACGCTTGATCTGGTATTGCAGACAGGGACGGGTGCGGTTCCGAAAAAAACTGTCCTCGCACGAACGCAGGCGAAACACCTTGTGTAATAGATCCAGCGTGTCGCGGACGGCGTTAGCATTGGGATAAGGGCCGAAGTAGCGGCCCGGCGCACGTTTGGCACCACGATGCAAGGATAATCGGGGAAAATCGCCAGAGGAGGCATGAATATAAGGATAGCCCTTGTCATCACGCAGGAGAATATTATAGCGGGGCTGGAGTTGCTTGATCAGCGTACTTTCCAGGATCAGCGCCTCGACCTCGGTATGCGTCACCGTCACGTCGATCGCGTGAATCCGTGCCACCAGACTCCGCGTTTTGGCCGAAGTCGGATTTTCCCGGAAGTAGCTGGACACCCGCTGTTTGAGGTTGCGAGCCTTGCCGATATAAAGCACCTGACCACGCTCGTCGAGCATCCGATAGACGCCCGGCAGCGCGGTCAGGTTTTTTAGAAAGGCTCTTGAATCGAACATCCGGTAGTAGCGATTGGCGATGGGTGAGTAGCGATTAGCAGTGACAACGCCACCTCGCCACCTCGCTACCTCCCTGCCTCCCTTACATGTTGTCCCGACGGATATCGTACTTCTCCATCAATCGGTACAGGGTCATGCGCGAGACGCCGAGTTCCTGCGCAGCGCGGGCGATGTTGAAGCGGGTCCGCAACAGCGTGGACTGAATGACTTCACGATCAGCAGACATCCGCGCTTCGTCCAGGGTGACAAAGCCCCGACCCAGCGAACGCCGTTCCAGTTCCAGATCAGCAGGCACGATATAAGGACCTTCGCTGAGCAGCACCGCCCGGCGAATCCGGTTCATCAACTCCCGAACATTACCCGGCCAGTCGTAGCGGCTGACGACTTCCAGCGCGTCGCGGCTGAAACCTTTGGCTGCGGTGCGGGTTTCCGCAGAGAATTTGGTAAAGAAGTGCCGAGCCAACAGCTCAACGTCGGCCTTGCGTTCCCGTAAAGCGGGGGCGCGCAAGTGCAGGACATTCAGCCGATAGTACAAATCCTCGCGGAATTTCCCATCCTGGACGGACTGTTCAAGATTGGTGTTGGTCGCGGCGATCACCCGCACATCGGCGGGAATCGGTTTGGTGCTGCCCAACCGGCGGATTTTCTTCTCTTCCAGAAACCGCAGCAGATTCGCTTGCACTTCGGGAGCCAAGTCGCCGATTTCGTCGAGAAACAGGGTGCCGCCATCAGCGGATTCCATGTGGCCGACATGGCGATCGGTAGCACCATTAAACGCGCCCTTTTCATGGCCGAACAGTTCTGATTGAATCAGATTGGCCGGCAACGCTGCACAGTTCATGACGACAAATGGCGAGGCGGCTCGTCCGGAATATTCATGAATCGAGCGGGCGGCCTGTTCCTTGCCAGTGCCGCTTTCACCCGTGATCAGCACCGGAACCTCGACTTCCGCGGCCTTTTGAATACCCCGGAACAGCGCCTGCATCGCCGGACTGTTGCCGATCAACCCATATTGCGATTCCACCTCGCGCTGTTGGCGAAGCGTCGTTTCGCTCAAGGTGGACATCCCGTAGGCATGACCCAGGGTGACGACCAACCGCTGGGGATCAACCGGCAGCGTATGATAGTCATAGCACCGTTCCGTGACGATGCTGGAGAGTTGTTTACGATCCAAGCACTGACGAGACAGCGCCAGTACCCATTGCATTTTGCGGCGCGCCAGGATCAGGTCAACCAGCCATTGAACCGATCGTTCCGGTTCACAGTTGAACAGAATGCCCAGACCGACCTCGAATGAATGTTCAGTCAGCAGGGTTCTCGCCAGGCCGGCTTCCTGTGCCCAGTAGATTTCCCAGTCTGCCGCCGCGACCTTTTGGAGTAATCCCTCCTCAACCGGTCCGGTACTTAGAATGAGTAGCTTACGCATCGGGTTTTTCCTATCTCTTTAGACTGTTGGAGGTAGAGGGTACTTAATCTCAGCCCTTTGCAAAGGCCGCCCTCATCATTAACTGTCGCGCAAAATTCACGACCATCTCGAAAAAATCCTTGTAAAATATCGACTTTTCAAAAAAGCCATTGTATTTTCGCTCGATTGTCGCGTGATCCACAAGATGCCGCCTGACCGGTACTGGGGCTGACGTTACCTCGTAAAGCGCACAGATTAATCTGGATGGTTCGCAATCATGGCCGAGTCGCTTCATCTGCCATGCATGAAACCATTACTGTGCATAATAGTACAATCAGAATTTAAAATGAAGACTAACTACTGAATAAAAATAACCCTAAATTGCCACAGACTGGTGACTTTTTATGGGTGAATGACGAGCGCCATATCTACTCAAGTTGAGGTTTTTAATGATTTATCATCTATTACGCACCGTCTTGTTCCACTTCAATCCCGAAGCCGCGCATGACTGGACCCGTCAATTCCTGTCAATGACCCCCTCTTTGCCACTGCGTTTTTTTTGCGCAAAACGTATCCCCTCAGAGCCGGTCCGGGTCATGGGTCTGAATTTCCCCAATCCGGTCGGGTTAGCGGCGGGTCTCGACAAGGATGGTGAATGCATCAAGACCTGGGATGCGCTTGGTTTCGGCTTTGTCGAGATTGGTACGGTCACGCCGCGCCCACAACCGGGGAATCCCAAACCCCGGATGTTTCGCCTGCCGGAAGCTCAGGCGCTGATCAACCGGATGGGGTTTAATAATCAGGGGGTGGATTACCTGGTGGAGCAGGTGCGCCACGCCCACTTCAAAGGCATACTCGGCATTAACATCGGTAAAAATGCTGACACGCCGGTTGACCGGGCCATTGATGATTACCTGATCGGTCTACGCAAGGTTTATCCATGGGCCAGCTATGTCACCGTCAATATCTCCTCGCCCAACACAACCGGCTTGCGTGATTGGCAATACGGTGAAGCACTGGATCGGCTGTTGGCGGCGTTGAAAGAGGAACAGCAGCGGTTAGCCGATGTCCATGATCATTACGCGCCGCTGGCGATCAAAATTGCCCCGGATCTGGCTGACGCCGATTTGCCCACCGTGGGGCGGTCGCTGCTCCGGCATGGTATGGATGCGGTCATTGCGACGAACACCACTTTTTCCCGAGCGGGGGTCGAACAGTTACCCCATGCCGGTGAGACGGGCGGATTAAGCGGTGCGCCGTTGATGGCGCGGTCTACCGAAGTTGTGCGCCGCTTGGCGGACATTCTGGAAGGCCAAATCCCCATCATCGCCGCTGGTGGCATTCTGAGCGGAGCCGATGCTGTGGCCAAAATCGCCGCCGGAGCCAGTCTGGTACAGCTTTACACCGGCTTCATTTATCGGGGGCCGGAACTGATTTCAGAAGCCGTTAAGGCGCTGAACGCGAGTAGCAAGAAAATCAACGGACAGGAGAACTGACGATGTTCAAATGGTTAGGGTTAGTGTTGGCGCTGTTGGCCCCGGTCCCGAGTCAGGCCGCTATTGAAACCAGAACCGTGGAATACCAGCAGGGCGATACCCGGTTGATAGGGTATCTGGCGTATCCCAGGGACGCCAAAGAACCCCGGTCGGGCGTTCTGGTGGTGCATGAATGGATGGGCTTGAATGACTACGCCAAGCGGCACACCGAGCAGTTGGCGGAACTGGGTTATGTGGCGTTCGCCGCGGATATTTATGGCGATGGCAAGGTGGTCACCGACCGGAAGGAAGCCGGCGCGCTCTCCAGCACCTACAAGAAAGATCGGGCGCTGTTGCGGGCACGGGTGGTTGCCGGTCTGGCCGCGCTCAAGGCGCAATCTGGAGTTGCGGCGGATAAAGTCGCGGCTATTGGCTATTGCTTTGGCGGTACGACGGTGCTGGAGTTAGCGCGGAGTGGCGCGGAGGTGGCGGGCGTGGTCAGCTTCCACGGTGGACTGGATACCCCGACCCCAGCCGATGCGAAGAACATTCGCACCAAAGTGCTGGCGTTGCATGGTGCCGATGATCCCTATGTGCCGCCGGAACAGGTGGCTGGGTTTGAGGAAGAAATGCGCAAGGGCGGCGTGGACTGGCAATTGATCGCCTACGGCGGCGCCGTACACGCCTTTACCAATCCCGCCAACGGCAACGACAACAGCAAAGGTGCCGCCTATAACACCGCCGCTGATGCCCGTTCCTGGCTGGCCATGCGGCAGTTCTTCGATGAAGTGCTGGGGCCGGTCAAAAGCTCGCCCTGAACCTTGATTGCACGTCTGATGTTTTGAACCGCCTGGACATCCTGGCGGTTCATCTTTTTGAGTTAACCCTCCCTGTCCCTTATGCTCAATCATCGATTTTGTATTGCCCCCATGCTGGATTGGACCGACCGCCACGGCCGGTTTTTTTTACGCCTGTTGAGTCGTCATGTCCGGCTCTATACGGAGATGGTGACGACCGGGGCGGTGTTGCGCGGCGACCGGGAGCGGTTTCTGGCTTACGACCCGGCGGAACATCCACTGGCCCTGCAACTGGGCGGCAGTGACCCTGCTGATTTGGCCCGGTGCGCCTCTATCGCGGCTGACTTTGGCTATGACGAGGTGAATTTGAACGTCGGCTGTCCCAGTGACCGGGTGCAGTCAGGCCGGTTCGGTGCCTGCCTGATGGCCGAACCGGATCTGGTGGCTGAGTGCGTGGCAGCGATGCGGGCGGTAGTGGCGATTCCAGTCACAGTAAAAACCCGCATCGGCATCGATGATCGGGATTCTTATGAGGCACTGGCGGAGTTTGTGCGTCGTGTGGCGGCAGGCGGTTGCGAAACGTTCATCATTCACGCCCGCAAGGCGTGGCTCAAGGGTTTAAGTCCCCGGGAAAATCGGGAAATTCCACCCTTGCGCTATGAGGTGGTTTATCAATTGAAGCGGGACTTTCCCAACCTGACGGTCGTGCTGAATGGCGGGTTGACGACGCTGGATCAGGCCGTAGAGCAGTTGGATCAGGTTGACGGGGTCATGCTAGGCCGGGCGGCTTGCGAGAACCCTTTTTTACTGGCAGGGGTGGATCAACGGTTTTTCCATGCCAGCGAATCACCGCCCAGCCGTCATCAGGTGGTTGCCGCATTCACTCCTTACATAAGCAAGCAATTGCGACAAGGTACGCCGCTGCACGGCATGACCCGGCTGATGCTGGGACTGTTTCAGGGTATCCCCGGAGCGCGGGCGTGGCGGCGCACAATAAGCGAGCAGGGATGTCGGCGCGGCGCAGGGGTGGAGGTCGTGGAAAATGCCTTGCGGCATATTGAAGGCGGTTGAAGATTTCGCCGGGAGCAGACCGGGCGTCGGTTCCCGGCGTTAACGTGACCGCTCAGGCAATAGCCAGTAGCGCATTGAACGCACTGTTGGCAGTTTGCATGGTGAAAATACCCGCTTTGAATTGATAGGTGATCGCATTCTGCTCGACCAGTGGTTCAATCAAATCCGCTTTCGGTGCCTGTTGCTGATTCTGCGCAGACGATTGCTCCCCAACCGCATTCAACGGCTGAATCGACTGTACCGCAATCTTGTGGGCATTTTCCTTCAGGTCTTCCATGCCGGTGTAGACTGCACTAGCGCCTATATTCATTACGTTCATCACACACCTCCCACTTTCCAAATGACTGTCCCAGTATAAACCTAATTCGTCCCTGATAAATCAGGTTTCGATAGTATCTCTTTATGACCACATCTCACGGTTTGGTGACTGATCCCGTCAAGCATCGATGGTGGAACTTGATTATCATTAGCTGTCATTAAACCCGGAGGACCACGACGCCATGTACGAATTCCTGCACTACCAGGTCCGCGACGCTATGACCGCTGACCCAATTGCCATCAGTGCCAGAGCCAAGCTTCGTGAAGTCGAGGCGCTGTTCGAAGCCCATGACTTCAATGGCGTGCCGGTCATCAACGATCAGTGGCGTCTACTCGGCATCCTCACCAAATTTGACCTGCTCAAAGCCTTTTGTTTCGATGAGCACGCCCTGGTTCCCCATTACGACGAAATCATGGAACAGACCGCCGAGACCATTATGACTCGTGATCCGGTCAGCGTTGAACCACAATTGCCCCTCAGCCGACTTCTGCAAAAGTTGATAGAGATGCGCACCAAGAGTCTGCCCGTGGTTGAAAGCGGTCGTCTGGTCGGCATCATTGCCCGTGAGGATGTGCTCAAGGCGCTGCGCCGCGCCGCCATCCAGCATCAAATTCCAGCGCACGAGGCGTCGCCATCATGACCACTCTGCTCTATACCCACCCGGCCTGTCTGGAACACGACACCGGCTTTGGCCATCCCGAATGTGCAGCGCGGCTGACGGCGGTTCTCAACATGCTCAAAACCGCGCCCTTTGCCGCCCTGGAATGGCGGGATGCGCCTCAAGCGACCGATGAACAACTCACCCGTATTCACACCCTGGCCCATGTCGAACGGCTATTCGCCCGCCTGCCCCGCTATGGGCATTACGCTGTTGACGGCGATACGGTCATTTCTCCCCAGTCCGGTGAAGCGGCGCTGCGTTCAGCCGGGGCGGTCTGCGCAGCCGTGGAGGCCATTTTGAATGGCGAGGCGAACAATGCCTTTTGCGCCATCCGCCCGCCTGGTCATCATGCCGAACCGCATCAGGCGATGGGCTTTTGCCTGTTCAACAACGCCGCGATCGGTGCTGCCCACGCCCGGCAGATCGGCGGACTGGATCGTGTTGCCGTGATCGATTTCGATGTCCATCACGGCAACGGCACACAGGCGGCGTTTGAACACGATCCTGGCTACCTGTACATCTCCACTCACCAGGCACATATCTATCCCGGTACCGGTCGCCGCGATGAACGCGGGGTCGGCAATATCGTCAACGTGCCGCTCATGGCCAACAGCGGCACCGTGGAATTGCGCCAAGCCTGGCAACAGGACATTGAACCAGCGCTACGGGCATTTCAGCCGCAATTGATCCTGATCTCCGCCGGCTTCGACGCCCATTATCTGGATCCGCTGGCAGAATTGAATTTCAGTGAAGACGACTATGCCTGGCTGACCCGGCACATTCTGGCCATTGCTCAAGACTGCTGCGAAGGGCGGGTCGTGTCCATACTGGAAGGCGGCTACAATCTGCCGGCGCTGGCAGCCAGCGTCGCGGCCCACGTCAAGGTCTTGATGGAAATTCACCGAGCGGCGCAACGCTCACTGATCAAGGACATCCTGGAGCGCCAAAAGGCGAAAAGAGACGGGCGTTAATCATTATTGCGGGTCCTGGCCACGGAAGCACACGGAAAAACACGGAAGATGCTCGCCTTTTTCAGTGTCTTCCGTGTCATTCCGTGGCTAAACTCTCCACGCATCACCGGAACGACGATTAAGGTCCGCCCGGGCTATTGTTAATGGTATTGGAACAGCGCGAACCCCTATTAGAGGATTGAGAGTCATGTCACGAAGCAGAGTGGTAGCGGTCTACACCGGTGAAGCATTGGGCCGTTATGGATTTGAAGATCATCCCTTTGGTGAAGACCGGATTCATGCGTTCTGGGATGAGATGCATATCCGCCATCTCGACTATCAGGTGCGTGTCTTTCATCCAGAGGTCGCGACGGAAGAACAACTCCGGTTGTTCCACACGCCGGACTATGTCGAGAAGGTCAAAATCCTGTCCGAAACCGGCGATGGCCTGCTCGACTACGGTGATACGCCCGCTTACAAGGGTGTGTTCGAAGACGCCTCGACTGTCGTGGGCACGGTCATTGACGCCGTTCACAAGCTGATGAATAACCAGGCTCGGCGCGTTTTTGTCCCCATCGCCGGCCTGCATCACAGTATGCCGGACACCGCCTCCGGGTTCTGCGTGTTCAACGATGTGGGCGTGGCGATCAAGATTTTGCAGCAGGAGTACGGGTTAGAGCGGATCGCCTATGTCGATATCGACGCCCACCATGGCGACGGGGTGTTTTATCCGTTTGAATCAGACCCAACGGTTATTTACGCCGACATCCATGAGGATGGCCGCTACAACTTCCCACAGAGCGGCTTCCCGCACGAAGTCGGCAAGGGTGAAGCCAAGGGCCGCAAGCTCAATATCCCGCTACTCCCGTTGTCCGCAGACGATGACTTTATGATGATGTGGGATAACGTCGAGCAATTCCTGCGCAAGTGGGAACCGCAGTTTGTTTTCATCAACTGTGGGGCGGACGGTCTGGATGGTGATCCGCTGGCTCACTTGCACTACTCGGCTCGTGCCCATCGCCGCGCTGCTGCCGGTGTATGCCAAATTGCCGAAGAGTTCGCCGAAGGCCGCTTGCTGGGTGTCGGCGGCGGCGGCTATGATCTGCGCAATGTTGGCAAGGCCTGGGTGGCGGTCATTGACGCCTTCCTGGAAAGTCCGATGTCCTGAAGTCCCGGGAACGCCGGTCGCTGACCGGCAGGTTTCTTCGAAAAGACCGCTTTTGCACCGTCTCTTAGGATTGAATCCGTAAGGGATAAATTCCCATGAATGTCGTACCCTGATCCTTGATAGAAGTGAAAGAAACGGTGCCTTGTAAATACCGTTCACTGAGCAGCTTCATGCTATAAGTACCCAATCCCCGCCCTGCCCCTTTAGTAGAAAAAGAACGCTGGAACAGTTGCAATTGAATATCTCTGGGAATGAAGGTGGGATTCTTCACCCAGAACTTAATATTATCGCCTTCCAAGTCACAACCGATGGTCACGGTATCCCCGGATTGACTGGCTTCCAGTGCGTTTTTAGTCATATTCCCTATGACTCTCGATAAAATCGTTTTATCGGTGACCAGCACGATATCCCTGGATGAGGGGTCTATCACTAAATTTTTCTCTTTAGCCACTTCATGCAGTCGGTAAATACTGAGAATATTCTTTAATAAATCCAGTGAACTCATCTCGATCGGGTTGAAGGGTAATTCGCTACTTTCGGCGGCGCTGAGTTCCTTCTGGCTCCTGATTTCATCCACCAGCTTTTCAGCGCCAGTGTGAATCATATCTTTGAATTCTTGCACTTGACTTTCATCAATCATGCTAAACAGTTCCGACAAACCACGGACACCAACTGCGGTGTTCATAATGTCGTGGAAGAAAATCCGTTCAAGCGCTTTTCTTCTTTTTTCATGGCTGATGTCGGTGATCGCAAACACTGTGTACTGTTCATCATTCAACGTAATGGGTGTAGCTCTGACGCGCAAATCTAAAGCATCGGCATTTCGGCGAACAATCCGACATTCCTGAGTCGCCTGGATGCCTTTCTGGCTGGATAAAATGGCATTTACAGCACCACATTTCTGGCAGAATTCCGTGGTTCCACAGCCCATTTCGGATTCAAAGGCATGAAGGCAATCGAGTAGTTCACCAGGGCGAAATCCACAGATCTTTTGCCCTTGAATGTCTCTTATACCCAGAGCATCTAACAGATTCTGGTTGTAGAAGACGACCTGCCGCTCTTTGTTCAAGATCAGAACAATGTCAGTGACAGCGCTGTAAAGCTCTCTGATGTTGACGTTATTAAACAGTTGTTCTGACTGGGCTTTAATAGTTTCATTGCTCGAACGTTCAGCAGGAGCATAGCGGGTAGTTTCAGTCATTTATGTCATCCTCGGATAAAAGTTAGGGAAGTTGTTATAATTGCTTAATTTTCAAAAATTACCGTGTTATTATCATTCAGATTCAATGGTCACCGCATTCAATTCGTCAACCGTCGTTAAACCACGCAACACTTTCTTCATGCCATCATAGCGGATATTTCTGAATCCCGCTCTTTTTGCAGCTTCCTCAATTTCAATAATTGGGGCGCTTTTGGTGATGAGATGTTTAATCTCAGCAGTGACGATGAAAACTTCGTGAATAGCAATCCGCCCTAAATAACCAATGTGATTGCATTCTGGACAACCTTTCGCTCGATAAAAATAAACCTCTTTCTGCCCATCCCATATAAAATATTTTTCTATTTCTTCGGGAGTAAGTAAATACTTTTCCCGGCAATGCACACAAACCCGTCGAACCAGTCTCTGTGCCATAACTGCTACGATAGAGGGCGCAACCATGAACGGATCGACACCAATCTCAATCAAGCGTGTAATCGCCTGGAGAGCGGTATTCGTATGCAGGGTTGCTAATACTAAATGACCGGTTAAAGCGGCTTGTGAAGCAATTTTTGCCGTTTCAAGATCGCGGATTTCCCCAATTAAAATAATATCGGGGTCTTGGCGAAGAAAAACCCGCAGCGCCATCGCAAAATCAAAACCAATGCTTTGGTTAATTTGAACCTGGTTAATTCTAGGCAACCGATACTCAACCGGGTCTTCGGCGGTCATAATATTGACGCCGGGCTTATTGACATGTTTGAGTATTGAAAACAAGGTGGTCGATTTTCCAGAACCCGTGGGTCCAGTCACGAGAAAGATGCCATTCGGGTATCTAGCCACCTTTTTTATTTTATCGAGATTATCTTTTGAGAAGTTCAATTCTGACAAATCGGGCGCTTCATTTTTCTCTAACTGACCCAAAATTCTTAACGTGATCTTTTCCCCATAAATCGTCGGAACAGCGGAAAAGCGGAAGTCAATAGATTTATTGTAAAGGCTCAAGTTAATGCGCCCATCCTGTGGGCGACGTTTTTCAGTAATATCCAGGTTAGCCAGAATTTTTAATCGGGAAGACAGCGGGCTGTGCAGTTCCAGATCCAGCTTGATGCGATCTTGCAAAACACCATCAATCCGGAATCGGATGTAAACCGAGTCCTGTTGCGGGTCGATGTGAATGTCACTGGCGCGCTCCTTGAGACCCAGCAATAAAATATTGCGGGACAGATCAATAATGGCCTGGTCGCCAGTGAGTAATTTCAGTTGTTCTGCAGTAATTTTTTTTGTGCCTCTAAATAAAGGATTTTCAGTAATTTTTTCAATAAATTTATGGATAGAATCGCTACTTTGATATTGAATATCAATCGCGGTAAGGATTTCATCCGGGAAAGAATAAACCACACTGACTGGACAGCGGACTGCACTACTGATCGCATTAATCATGTTGGAATCAGCCGGTGATGCACTGGCCAGGGTCACTACGTTATTAATCTCATATAAAGGAATCACCTGGTTCTTTTTGGCAAATGTTTCAGGTAATTTATGAACAACTTGTGACTGGAACAAGGTTTTTTCCAAATTGACATACGAGAAGCCAATGGAATCACCCCACAGTTTGCCTAACACATCTTTCTTCTGAACGCCTGTTTTGAGAAGATGCTGCAAAACTTCAAGCGCATCATCGTGGTATTTGATGCGTAGTTTTTCGGCGTCTACATCGGGAATAATCCGTTCCGTCACCAATAATTCCATAAATTTCGCGTTCTTACTCATGATTCTTTCCTCTCCTTCTTCTCATTTTTTTTCTGCATCAACATCTTTCTGATTTCCTCCTGAGTCATACGAGCTGTCTTTTTTTCTGCCTGACCTACACCGTCATCGGCATCAATTTCCGCCAACATTTTGTTCAAATCGTATTTTTCTTCCATTTTAGCCACCTTTCAACTTTTCAGTTCTTCCCAGGTTTCTTTAATCATCTGTTTCAATTCCTGAATTGGAGTGTCTTTCAAAATATAGTTAGCGGCTCCAGCTTCAAGACACTGCTCAATAGTTTCCATATCAGCGACAGAGGTCATCATCATCACCAAGGCATCCGGGAATTCGTTTTTTATCTCTTTCAAAGCATCAATGCCGGTTTTAATGGGCATGTTAATATCTAAAAATGCAATATGCGGCTGTTCACGTCGGTAAAATTCAATGGCCTCAGCGCCGTTTTTAGCTTCCCCAACGACTATCGCGCCCATGGACATCATAACGGTCTTGAGCATTAAACGAATGTGTGCTTCATCATCCGCCAGTAACACTCTAATTTTGGATTCGGGCATCATTTTATCCTCGAAAGTTGAAAGCGAACAAGTTGTTTGGTCTTCATGTTTCACGTCGTTGCAAAATGACCTGAATCCTGCAACGCGGAGGTTCATCTGTTCACCCGGCAAGCCAAACAGAGGGCTGATGCGCGGCAGAAATGGGCAGCAACATCGGTAATGTTAGCCCACAAACCGCATTACTCCACAATGTGGTGCTCTGTGCAAGTCTTGTTGGATGGCGAAGAATTGCTGCGAACGGGCAATTTTCCCGCCTCATATCGGCGAAATCGGGTATGATTCCCCGTTTTCCATGCCCGCCTGTTGCCCCGAAGTTTCAGGCGCTTGCCTTTGCAGAGGTTGCCCATGTTCAGTCGAGAGATGCGGATCGCCGGGTTTGATGATGAGTTGCAGGTCGCCTTACAGGGCGAGAAACAGCGCCAGGAAGCCCACATCGAGCTGATCGCCTCGGAAAATTACGCTAGTCCGCGGGTACTCGAAGCCCAGGGTTCGGTACTGACCAATAAGTACGCCGAAGGTTATCCCGGCAAACGCTATTACGGCGGCTGCGAATTCGTCGATATCGCCGAACAGTTGGCCATCGACCGCGCCAAGCAACTGTTCAGCGCGGACTATGCCAACGTCCAGCCACATTCCGGCTCCCAAGCGAATGCCGCCGTTTATATGGCGCTGCTGGAGCCGGGCGATGTGATTCTGGGGATGAGTCTGGCGCATGGCGGCCACTTGACGCACGGCGCCAAGGTCAATTTTTCGGGCCGACTCTACCAGGCGGTGCAATACGGTTTGAACGAGGCCACCGGCGAAATTGACTATGATCAGGTCGAACGGCTGGCGCTGGAGTGCAAGCCCAAGATGATTATTGCCGGTTTCTCGGCGTATTCACGAGTGGTGGACTGGGCGCGGTTCCGTGCGATTGCCGATCAAATCAGCGCTTACCTGGTCGTGGACATGGCCCACGTCGCCGGTCTGGTTGCGGCTGGCGTTTACCCCAATCCCGTCCCACTGGCCGATGTGGTCATGACCACTACCCATAAAACCTTGCGCGGGCCACGCGGCGGGCTGATCCTGGCCCGGTCGAATCCCGAGATTGAAAAGAAGCTCAATTCCCTGGTGTTCCCCGGCACCCAGGGTGGTCCGCTGATGCACGTCATCGCTGCCAAGGCCGTCGCGTTCCTCGAAGCGCTACAACCGGACTTTGTTGATTATCAAAAGCAGGTCGTAGTTAACGCCCGCGCTATGGCCGGGGTGTTCATGGAACGCGGCTATGACGTGGTCTCCGGCGGCACCGATAATCATCTGTTCCTGGTCAGTCTGATCGCTAAAGGTCTGACCGGCAAGGCAGCCGACGCGGCGCTGGGCCGGGCGTGGATCACTGTGAACAAGAATGCCGTCCCCAACGACCCGCAGTCCCCCTTCGTGACCAGCGGCCTGCGGATCGGCTCGCCAGCGATCACCACACGCGGTTTCCGGGAAGCGGAATGTCGCGAATTGACTGGCTGGATCTGCGACATCCTTGCCGATCTTGATAACGAAGCGATGATTGACCAGGTGCGCGGCCAGGTCGCGGCCTTGTGCGCCCGCTTCCCGGTCTACGGCTGATCGCTTCCTTCAGGAGAACCCGCGGCCGTGCATTGCCCATTCTGCACAACCCCCGACACCCGGGTCGTTGACTCGCGACTGTCGGCGGAAGGCGACAAGGTGCGCCGGCGCCGCGAGTGTCTGCGCTGCAACGCCCGCTTCACCACCTATGAAGTGACCGAGTCGCTGATGCCGCCGGTGGTCAAGCGCGATGGCCGCCGTGAGCCGTTTCTGGAAGAAAAGCTGCGCACCGGGTTGATGCGGGCGCTGGAAAAACGCCCGGTCAGCGCCGAGCGTATCGACGAAATGATCCAGCAGGTCAAGAACCAGATCCGCGCCAGCGGTGAGCGGGAACTCAACAGTCAGCATATCGGTGAATGGGTCATGACTGAACTGCGCCGTGTCGACCCGGTGGCCTATGTCCGCTTTGCTTCGGTCTATCGCAGCTTTGAAGATGTAAACGCCTTCCGTGAAGAAGTCGATCGCCTGCAACAATCGCCCGGCGCAACAAATTCTGTGTGATGTCCGATTTTTCCCTTCCCTGGTCGGCAGACGACTATCGCCACATGACCCGCGCTCTGCGGTTGGCCGAGCAGGGACTCTACAGCGCCGATCCCAATCCCCGGGTGGGCTGTGTACTGGTGCGCCATGGCGACATCGTCGGCGAAGGCTGGCATGAGCGAGCGGGTGAAGCGCATGCCGAAGTCCGGGCGCTGGCGGCAGCCAGTGAACAGGCGTTCGGCGCTACCGCCTATATCACACTGGAACCCTGTTGCCATTATGGTCGCACACCGCCTTGCACCGATGCCTTATTGAAGGCAGGCGTTAGTCGGGTGGTCGCGGCCATGGCTGATCCCAATCCGCAAGTGGCGGGACGAGGATTGACGCAGTTGCGCACTGCCGGAGTGGCTGTGGAATGCGGATTACTGGAGGCGGAGGCGCGGGCGCTGAATCCCGGCTTTATTCAGCGCATGACCGAGGGCCGACCCTTCGTGCGGATCAAACTGGCCATGAGTCTGGATGGCCGCACGGCGCTGGCGTCGGGGGACAGTCAATGGCTGACTGGTGACGCCGCTCGCCAGGATGTGCAGCGGTTACGGGCGCGCAGTTCAGCCATTTTGACCGGCATCGGCACGGTGTTGGCGGACGATCCGCAACTCAATGTCCGACTGCCGGAAGCCCCCCGTCAACCCTTGCGGGTCATTCTTGACACCGAACTGCGCACCCCGCCAGCGGCCAAACTAGTGCAACTACCGGGTTCGGTGCTGATTTTCACCGCGGTTGCCGACCCTGCCGCCCAGGCACCCTTGCAGGCTGCTGGCGCACAAATCATCGTGATCCCGCGCTGTGAATGGGAGCTGAATTTACAACGGGTCATGCGGGAACTGGCTGGCCGTGAATGTAACGAAGTGCATGTCGAATGTGGCCCCACGCTGGCGGGTGCATTGTTGCAAGCGGGGTTAATGGATGAACTGGTGATTTATATGGCGCCGATCCTGCTCGGCGACCGGGCGCGGGGTCTGTTCCAATTACCGGAATTGACTAAAATGCAGGAGCGGCGGGAACTGGAAATACGGGATATGCGGGCGGTGGGAAAGGATTGGCGAATTAAGCTCCGCCCGATTTGATGCGATTGATGAGCAGGAGAATGCCATGTCCTACAGTAGTTTTACCCTCAAACGGGTTAAAGAAGAATTTGATATAAAAATTATCGAAAACAGCGATCTTTTTTCATCCATTCAAGCGATTGGTATTAGTGAATATCTGCAAATCACTTTAAATTATAATGTTCCTTTGGCGCTGGCGATCAGCACGGAAAAAGCGCGATCTGAACTGATTATTACTAATGTACTTTTGGAGTTGAAGTGCTATTTTAATGATCAAATGAGTCTGTTTTCCGGTATCAATCTGGATGTCGATAAAAAGCGGAATTTGAATGGGTTTTGCGATTACATTCTTAGTCGCTCGCCTGAACAGTTTTATCTGAATGCCCCTATCGTCACTATTGTTGAAGCGAAAAGTCAATCACCCCGTCCTAAAGGGCGAGGCTTGTGGTGGATAAAACCGCAAGTCTGGATTGACCAGACTCAGCCCAGAACATCGGGCTACGTTGCGGATAGGTTAA
>JAIFNF010000320.1 GCA_020047885.1 Gammaproteobacteria bacterium
TAGCGACGGGATTTTGACCCCTTCGTGAAACATTGGGGTTTGCGTCCCGTCCCTCCATGCCCCCTATAATGCCCGCTTTCCGCCCCCTTCCCATTCACCGGCTGCCTTTCTGGACGCCGCGATCAAGAGATTCACTGTGGCTATCAACGACCTCGCCATTTCCGCCCTCGGTCATTACGCTGGCCTGCTGGTCATCGAACTAGATCCGCAGGAAGCCGACCCGTCCGGTATTCCCCCCGCCCCGCTCAGTGTGGCGGCCGCCGATGCCCTCGCGGGCCATCTGGCCAAGGATTTGAATCGCATTCTCGAAGGCATCGATCAACTGGGTCTGATCCTGCCGGGCGCGTTGTACGACCAGACCGAGATTCTTCAACCGGGCTTCCCGCTGATCGAAGCGCTGGCTGATCTGTATCGCCGCAGCTTGCAGGGCGGCTTTACCCCGTCAGTCATCGCGCTCGGTTCCGACCGCGGCTATTTACCGGTCGCCGCGCTTGATCCCCAGCGCCGCGCCGGTTCCGGCCCGCTGCTGCTCTTACCGTTCTGCTTTGTCGGTCCGCGCGAGGCGCTGGGTCGGGTCGCCCGGATTATGGAAGATAGCTTGCTGCAAAATGGCGAAGTCTCCCAGGCCACTCGCGAGGCGGTGCAACAGGCGTTCGGGCTGACGGCGCTGAATCTCTCCTTCGCCACCCTCGGCGATCTGTGCGCCCTGCTGCGGGTGCAGTTGGAAAGCCATGATCTATTGCCGCTGTGGGATTTGCTGGAACACGCTTGGTTTGCCCGACCCGGCGTCCACGCGGCTCTTCTCGAAGGCGGCAACCGCTTTCTAGTCGAAGGTGATCATGCCCATACCCTGTTCTACACCTTCGACGACTGGGCGCAATTCGGACCCGGACGCCGCCTGCCGGTTGCTGAATTGGGTGAGGGTTATCAATGCTGGGCGCGGTTGCAACGGCAATATGCGATGGCGTTGGAAGCCTATGGCCTAGAGATCCGCTGGGTGCTGGCTCATCCGCAACTGGAGGAAAAGCTGGCGACGGCGGAAGGCGAAGCGGCGAAAGCAGCCCTGCGCGAGATTCCCTGCCTGTCGGGGGATTATCTGGTGGAAGCTATTTTCCAGAATGACCGGGAAGCATCGGAACAGCAGATGACGATTACCCATCACGCCGATCCGGAACTGGGGACGCTGGCCTATACCGTAATAAGCCTGGATGCGGACGGACAGTTGTTGCGGCTGGAGCATCACTATCCGCTGCGACCCCAGGGGATTAACGTGATCATCGACCGCCTGATGCAACGCTGCGCGGAACAGGGCACGGAACGGCAGGTTCTGCATCCGGGTCGGCTGCTGTATTCGGAAACCGGGCGGAGTTTACGGTCAGCGACGGTGGCCGATTTGCCGGGATCAGCGGCGCAGGCCGTCCATTAAGCTATCCGCCGATGCCGCAAAACCATGCCCCGCATTTTCGACAATATCGAAGCCGCACTCCTCCCGGCGCTGCGCGACACGCTGGCCGTCGCTGAACGCGCTGATTTCTGCGTCGGCTATTTCAATCTGCGGGGTTGGCGTTCCCTGAGTGATCAGGTGGATCGCTGGTCTGGGGAGGCCGGCCATACCTGCCGCTTGCTGATCGGAATGCACATTGCGCCTACCGAAGAGTTACGCCGGATTCTGCGAGCCAGCGGCGATGAGGCTCTCGACAATCAGAGCGCAATTCGCGAAAAGCGACGCATTGCCCAAGAGTTCCGGGAGCAATTGACGTTCGGTGTCCCGACCAATCAGGACGAAACCGCGCTCCGTCAACTCTCAGCCCAGCTTCGCGCTCACCAACTCGTAGTGAAGGTTTATCTGCGTCACCTGCTGCACGCCAAGCTGTATTTGCTCTACCGGCAGGATCCGGTGAACCCGGTGATCGGTTATCTGGGCAGCAGCAATCTGACTCTGGCCGGTTTGGCTCATCAAGGCGAACTGAATGTTGATGTGCTGGATGGCGATGCTTGCGCGAAACTGGTGAACTGGTTCGAGGAGCGCTGGCGGGATCGCTGGTGCCTCGATATTTCCCAGGAACTGGCGGACATCATCGACGAAAGCTGGGCCAGTGAAAAACCGGTTTCCCCCTACCACGTTTATCTGAAAATCGCCTATCACCTGGCGCAGGAAGCCCGGGTGGGTCTGGCTGAGTTCCAGATTCCCAAAGTGTTCGGGGAGACGTTATTCGACTTTCAGATTGCCGCCGTGAAGATCGCCGCGCATCACTTGAACAAGCGGGGCGGGGTGCTGATCGGCGATGTGGTGGGATTGGGCAAGTCGATCATGGCGACAGCGCTGGCCAAAATTTTCGAGGATGACTACCACACCGAAACGCTAATCATTTGCCCGAAAAACCTGATCCGGATGTGGGAAGATTATGTCCATACCTATCGACTGCACGCCAAGATCCTGTCGTTATCGGCGGTGATTGGCGAATTGCCGGAGAAAACCCGCCGCTTCCGGGTGGTGCTGATCGACGAATCCCACAATCTCCGCAACCCGGAGGGTCAGCGTTATCGGGCGATCCGCGACTACATCGCCCGGAATGAAAGCCTGTGTATCCTGCTGTCCGCCACGCCGTATAACAAAACTTATTTTGATCTGGCCGCGCAACTCGCGCTGTTTCTGCGCAACGATACCGACCTTGCATCCGCCCGGAAAAGTACCTCACGGCCTTGGGGGGCGAACATGAATTCATCAAGCGCCACCAGTGCCCGGTTCGCTCGTTGGCGGCTTTTGAAAAGAGTCCTGATCCCGACGACTGGCGCGACCTCATGCGGCTCTACCTGGTGCGGCGTACTCGCGGCTTCATCATGCAGCATTACGCCCGGCATGACCCGGCGATTCAACGGAAATACCTGCAATTCGCTGATGGGCGGAGATGCTGGTTCCCGGCGCGCATTCCCCGGAACGTGAAGTTCGCCATTAACGACGCCAATCCCGAAGACCCCTATCGCCAGCTGTATTCGAGTCAGGTGGTCGATACCCTCAACGCAATGATGCTGCCGCGCTACGGACTGGGCAATTAGCTGGCGCCGAAGCCTAAAACGCCGCCGACTCCGCAGCAGGCCGCCATCGTCAGTGGACTATCGCGGGCGGGCATCCGGCTGATGGGCTTTTGCCGCACCAATCTATTCAAGCGACTGGAAAGCGCTGGCCCGGCGTTCCTGCTGTCCATTGAGCGCCATATTCTGCGTAATTTCGTAGTGCTTCATGCGCTGGACAACGGCCTGGATATTCCGCTTGGGACGCAAGGCGCAGAATTACTGGATTCGCGCTATGACGACGAAGACCCCGAGGAACCACCGGAAAGCGAGGAGGACGAAGACCTCACCCCCCCGCCCCCCCTCTCCATGAATGGCGAGGGGGGAGTGAGGGCGTCTGACTCCCCTCTCCCCGTGGGAGAGGGGCTGGGGGAGAGGGCGGGAGTGAGGGCGGAACTGCGCATTCTGATTGCCACTGATGTCCTGTCGGAAGGCCAGAATCCAAAGCCGCTGCCTGTGCGGCGAATACCGAAGCCTTGCCGCGGGCGGAACGGCATCACGAATTGACCGCGGCGGGGATGCAGCACATTCTCGATGAGGAAAAGTCCTGGGGCGGGGCGTTGGGGCGACCGTCCGGGGCGCGGTTTAAGGCGTATGAACGGTTGAAGCGCTACCGTGAGAAACTGGGGAGTCGCCGCGACCTGTTCATCACCGAGGCTTACCTGCGGGACATTGAGGGCGTGATGGAGACGTTGTACCGCTTTCCGCTGTGTCAAACGGCGACCGCGACGCTGAACCGGCAACTCAAATCCGGGGTTGATGATCACCAATTAGCGGGACTGCTGCTGGGCTTACGCGAGGACGGCCGGTTATGCGTCGTCGAGGATGGGATGTTGCAACGGGAACCTCAACTGATTTGCACAATGGGACTGACCTGACTCATGGATAAACTTCAAATTGAACGCCTGCGCGACGGCTTGCAATCCTTCGATTTTCCCCGGTTGTTCATCGAAGAATTGGGCTGGTCAAGACCCAAAGGGATCAAGCCCGTTTCCATCGAACTGCCCGGTTATACCTGGCAAGCCGTTGCCATTGCGGAACTGTCCGGAGTAGTCGCTTTTCGAGTGGTTGGCCTGCCGGAGAAAGCGGATCGGCAAGCGATTCAGAAGCAGTTGGCGGAACAGGCGCATGAGAATCTGGTGATTTTCGTGGATCACGCGGATCAGCCGACGCAAAGTCTGTGGCTGTGGGTGAAGCGCGAGGGCAGTCAGCGCTTTCCGCGTGAACATCTGTACGTCAGGGGGCAGCCGGGCGATCTGTTTATCTCGAAGATTTCCGGCATCGTGGTGGATATCAACGAACTGGATGAACACGGTCGTTTCCCGCTGGCGCAGTTAGTGGATCGGCTGCAAGCGGCGCTGGATGTGGAGCGGGTCACTAAGAAATTCTTCAAGGACTACGATGCGCAGCGGCTGGCGTTCGTTGAACTGATTGTAGGGATTCCCAGCGAACGCGAGCGCCGCTGGTATGCCTCGGTGCTGATGAATCGCTTGATGTTCGTCTGGTTTCTGCAACGCAAGCATTTTCTGGATGGCGGCAACGTCAGTTATCTCACCGACAAGCTGGGTGAAAGCCAACGGCGCGATCCAGATCGGTTTTATGCGGAGTTTCTGCACGCGCTGTTTTTCGAGGGTTTCGCCAAGACACCGGAACAACGTAGCACCGCCACTTCCGCTTTGATCGGCGACATTCGCTATCTCAACGGTGGCCTGTTTTTGCCCCATCGTATTGAGCGGGAACGGGGTTCGGCGATTCGTATTCCCGATGCCACGTTTGCTAGTCTGTTCACGCTGTTTGCCCGTTATTCGTGGAATCTCGACGACACTCCCGCTGGGCAGGATAATGAAATTAACCCGGATGTACTGGGCTATATTTTCGAGAAATACATTAATCAGAAAGCGTTCGGGGCTTATTATACCCGACCGGAAATTACGGAATATCTGTGTGAGCGCACGATTCACCGGTTGATTCTGGACAAGTAAATCTGCCAGTCGTGCCAGAGATGAATTTGCACACTAGGCGCTTTTTCGGTATTGCAGACTTACTACTGAACCTGGATGCTGCTCTGTGCAAAAAGTTGTTGTTGAAGGTGTTGCCCAATCTCAGAGGCTGTCTAAAAACTCCATTTCCTAAAATTATGCAGTAGCTGCTTCTTCAAATAATACTGCATCTTCTGAATTTTTTGCCGCCTGCTCTTTAAAAATTC
>JAIFNF010000008.1 GCA_020047885.1 Gammaproteobacteria bacterium
CCAGATAGACCATGATCAGAATGTCTGTGGTCTTGATAATATCGAACACCCGGGGACTGATAAACTGCAGTAAATGTGCAAATAATCCCCCAGCAATACCCGCAAAAAACGAGGACGTCATAAACGCCAGAAACTTCACCCGGCGGGTATTCACGCTCATCAAATCACTGGCGATTTCATCTTCACGAATGGATAAAACGCCGCGCCCGTATTTGGAATAAACAAAGTTCCGCACCATCCAGATCGAGACCACCACCCAGAAAAACACCCAGGGCAGCGTCGTTAGTCGTTTAATCCCCGGAATACCGCGTGGCCCGCCAATGAAGTCGATGTTTTCAATAACCGACTTCACAATCATCAGAAAGGCCAGGGTGATAATAGCCAGATAATCGCCGCGCACTTTGAATGAAGGAACCGCCACGATTAGCCCGAGCAGCGCTGCCGCCAGTCCACCAGCCAGCACCGCCAGAGGAAATAAGCCTGGATAAGCGGCGATCGGCAGAACTTTCATGGTCAATAGCGCGGCGGTATAAGCGCCTACCGCCATAAAACCAGCATGAGCCAGGGAAAACTCGCCCATGTAACCATTCACCAGATTCAGGCTGACCGCCAGAATGATATTAATGCCGACGTACATCAGCACCAACTGAACATATTTGTTCAGCAGGTTGTATTCAGGAATGGCGAAGGCCAAGATAAACCCCATCGCGACCAGAACCGGCAACAGCCAGAGCTGCTCCAACAACCAGTCCCAGTGACTTCTGAGCAGAGCCGTCATACTTTTTGTGTCCGGGGCTGGCCGAGGATGCCGTAAGGTCGAATCATAATCAGTAACATCAATAGCGAAAACGCCACAAAATCCCGATAGGTCGACGGGAAGAAAGCGGTCACCATAATCTCCACTCCACCGAGAATAAACGCACCGATCATCGCACCGCGAATATTGCCAATGCCGCCGACCACGGCGGAAATAAACGCCTTCCAACCAACCATAATCCCCATATAGGGATCAATTACCGGATACGCCAAGGCATACATGGTCCCGGCAGCGCCCGCTAACCCCGCGCCAATCGCGAAGGTAATAGAAATAATCAGATTCACCGGAATGCCCATCAGCGGCACGAAGGTCTTGTCCCAAGAAATAGCGCGCATGGCCATGCCGACCGGGGTACGGTGTACGACATAATCCAGCACGATCATCAATCCCAGCGACAGGCAAATAATAATAACTTGCAGGGAAGACAGGGAAACCCCACCCAGATCCCAGGTCACATTCTCCAGCAACGGGGGAATATGTTTGGGATAAGGTGCCAGCGCCAGCGTGAAGTTTTCCAGGAACAGCCCCACGCCCAGCGCAGTAATAATGGCCGACACTCTGGGCGCATTGCGCAGCGGTTTATAGGCCAGTCGCTCGATGACCACCCCCAGCAATGCCGTGCCTGCTATGGTCAACAGCAAGGTCGGCGCAAAGGGCAAACCCAGCATGGTCGCCGCCATGAAGCAGAAGAAGGCTCCAATCATGAACACGTCGCCGTGCGCGAAATTGATCATGGTCAGAATGCCATAGACCATGGTGTAGCCCAGAGCGATCAGTGCATAGATGCTGCCCAGTTGCAGGGCGTTCAAAATCTGTTGAAGCCAGTAAACAATCCCGTCGCTCAAGGTAATGGCCTGTTATGAAGTGACTGGTGGTCAGTGATTAGTGATTAGCGATTAGCGATTAGCGATTAGCAGTCAGTCGCCATATTCCAGAAATTAGCCACGGATAAACACGGATAATTTTTTTTCTGTGTCTTTCTGTGTCATTCCGTGGCTAAAATTCTCACGTTTGGCTGGAGTGTGGATCCAATCGGGTAACCCTTTTTAGAAAATCGCCTTAACCCTCCCCCACAAGGAGAGAGGGCGTTTTTTAAATCTCAGGGATTGGCGTTGGTGAAGTAGGTAAACTTGCCATCCTTGACTTGCAGGATCACCGCACTCTTGATCGGATCGCGTGAATCGGCCTGGAACTTCATGTCGCCGGTCACGCCCTTGTAACTGGGCAGCGTGGACAGCGCCGCACGGATCGCTTCACGGTCGGCCTTACCGCTGGTCTTGATCGCGCCGAACAGCAATCCGAACGCATCATAAGTCAGCGCCGCAACGTCGTCCGGCTTCGCACCGTAGGCTTTCTCGTAGTCGGTAATGAACTTTTTGGCGACGGGCGCGGCGTTCTCAGCCGAATAATGAGTGCTGAAGTAGTAGCCGTTCATATCGGCGCCGCCCAGCTTCAGCAGTTCGTCACTGCCCCAGGAATCGCTGCCGATAAAGGGCACATTAAGGCCCAGCCGCTTGGCCTGCTGCACCTGCAGCGGTACTTCGCTGTAATAGTTGGGCAGGAAAACCACGTCCGGCTTGGCATCCTTGATCTTGGTCAACTGCGCCGAGAAGTCCTTGTCATTGGTGGTGTAGGTTTCAAACGCGACGATCTTGCCACCCAGTTTTTCAAAGTTGGCCTTGAACACCTCGGCAATGCCCTTGTTGTAGTCGGAAGCGACGTCATACAGCACCGCTACCTTCTTGGCCTTCAGTTTTTCCAGCGCAAACTTAGCCAGAACGCCACCTTGGAAGGGATCGATGAAGCAGGCTCGAAACACATATTTCTTGGGTTGATTGGTGTTGGCGTCCAGCGTGGTCTTGGGATTGGTGGACCACGGCGTAATTAATACCGTCTCGGAACTTTCGGCGATTTCAGAAGCCGGGATGGCATAACGGCTGGCGTTGGGACCGACGATCGCCAGCACCTCATCCTGCGTGATCAGCTTCTGCGCGGCGGCGGCGGACTGATCGGCCTTGCCGGCGTTGTCCTCTACAATCAGCTTGACCATCATCTTGTCCTTGCCGACTTGCAAGCCACCCGCGGCGTTAATTTCCTTAACGGCCATTTCGGCGGCGTTTCGGCAGGACGCACCCACCGCCGGCATGTCGCCGGTCAACTCGGCAATCACGCCCAGATTCAGGGTCTTCTCAGCGCCCCAGGCCGTCAGGCCCAGAGACATCAGCACGGAAAACAACAACAGGGACAGCGTCTTACGCATTAAATAGCCCTCAAGTAGCCAATTTTCAGACCTTCAGCGATGCTGAAGGGATACGGCGAGAAGCCGGGCGAACCCTGCAAAGGCTTCACAGCGCCCATGAATTATAGCGTTAGCGCCGAAATTTGCGCTGCCGCCTGACCTACAACAATCCACGGGCTTCCCACGGCGGCGCAATGATCTGCTCGGAGCGCTTGCGGCAGACCGCTTCCAGTTCCCTCAGAACCGTTTCCATACCGATCAGCTTTTCCAGAATGGCGCGGATATCGCGCAGGGTGAAAATCACATCGACATCCATTTCCAGATATTTCTCACGTTCCGTGCGTTCGGTGCGCTCAATCGCTGACTGAATGCTCTCCAGGGGATCCACTTCAGTGCCCAACAGCCGAATGAAGACCCGCAATTTTTGTCGTTGCTGATTTAACCATTCGTTATACATATAAAACATTTCATAGCCGTCTTCAATCGAATAGGCTTTGTAGCGGAATTTCATCTTGAGATCATCAAAGGTACTGCGTCGAAACAACTTGCCCTCTTTCCAATCCTCAATAGTTTGCTGGAACTCCAGTGGCAGCAAATCGACGTCCGCCTGAATGCGATTCTTGATGAACTCCAAATCGCCGCCTTCCTTCTCCACGAGTTCTATCACTGAACGCACTTGCTGGTGCAGGGCTTCAGTTCGGGTATAGGTTTTCTCGGTCAACTTGCTCGGCGTCGCCGTCGCAGCCAGTCGGCTACCTTCCCGCTCGGTCTCCACCCACTCGGCGATCGCGTCCTCAACCGCCCGCAACCGGTCGTTATCAGTTTCATTTTTCTGATCTTCTTCGCTGGCCCGTTGTTGACGCGCCCGCTCCGCCTCAGCCTGCTCGGCGGCCGCCCACTCCGCGATGGCCTGTTCAACAACCGCCTTATCCGCTACCGCCTTTTGGGCGGCGATCTGTTCAGCGACCAACCGCTTGGCGGCCAACCGTTCAGCCGCAGCTCGAGCGGCGGCGGTGCTATCCTCTTGCGACTTCTGCTGTACAGCAGCCTTAGTCTTGGCGGCTTTCTCCCTAGCTGCCTTTTCCATGGTCAGCACCCGTTCCTCAACCCGCTGTTTCCGCTGTTGGCCATGGCGCAGGATAAACCAGAGGCCACTACCGACGATCGCCACTAGCACGATAAACACCATCAAGCTTGTCAATTGCCCGCTATTCATGAGTTCCCTGTTCCAACTACCTAATTCTAATAAAATCTTACACGATCAACGCCTACGCTTCGCCGCCGAACAAATCCAGCAAATGCGGCAACAGCAACGCCAGCTCCCCGGTCATCAACGCAAACTCAGCGTCAAATACCGCCTCTGGAGAATCGGTGGCGTCATCCTGCAACGACTCACGCACCACGTCCAAAAACTGCAATCGACGGATGACCAGGGCTTCATCCAGCACAAACGCCAGCCGGTCGTTCCACACCAGACCCAACTGGGTGACCTGTTTGCCCGCGGCCAGATGGGCGCGAATCTCATCGCCGGTCAGATCCTGACCCCGGCAACGCACCACCCCACCATCGTCGCCGCCCTCGCGCAATTCGCAGCTATCGCCCAGCATAAATTCCCCCGGTGCCTGACCCTCGGTCAACCAGGCGGTCATGGTCGCTGAGACGGATTGCCGAACCTGGGGCGGTGCAATCGGCAGGGAATCAAGGGTATCGCGCAAGGCACCGGTGAGTTCTTCAACGCCGCGTGAACTGGCGCTGTCCACGATCAGCCAGCCCCCGGCAACGTCCAGATAAGCATAGCCCAGTCGGCTGCGCGTCAAGGCACGGGGGAGTAATTCCTGGACAAGTTGATCGCGCAATTCCAGCTTTTCCCGCCGCCGCACCGGGCGCCGTTGGTCATCTTCAATCAGGGCAATGCGTTCAGCCAGCGCCTGGTTGACGACGATCGGCGGCAACAGCTTGTCTTCGGTGCGCAAGCACATCAGCCAGTAACCCGCTACGGTATGCAGACGATCTCGCGCCTTGCGGCCCAGAGGCGGGGTCCAGCCGGCAGCGCTGGGCTGAAAACTGGGACAGGGTTGAAAAGCGCGTTGATCGAGCCGCGCCGCCAGTGCCTCGGCAGTCAGGGCAAACGGCTCAACCAGGCGAAAGAGGGTCAGATTCTTGAACCACATGAAGACAGCATCCGTTGTCGCGAAAGCGCGGATTATCCGCTAATGTTCCC
>JAIFNF010000283.1 GCA_020047885.1 Gammaproteobacteria bacterium
CCGCGCCCCTGTTCGCCAGCCCGCGCCGCTTCCACTGCCGCATTCAGCGCCAGCAGGTTGGTCTGGAAGGCAATTTCGTCGATGACGCCGATGATGTCGGCGATCTTGCGGCTGCTGGTGTTGATCCCACTCATGGCAACAATCGCTTGATCCACGATTTGCCCACCCTGTTCGGCCTGGGTGCGGGCGGCGTCGGCCAGTCGATTGGCCTGTTGGGCATTGTCAGCGTTCTGCTTGACCGTGCTGGTCAACTCTTCCATCGAGGAGGCGGTTTCTTCCAGCGCTGAGGCTTGTTCCTCTGTGCGCTGCGAGAGGTCGGCGCTGCCCTGGGCAATCTCGGCGGCGGCGGAACTCACCTGGGTGGTCGACTGGGTCACCTGCGTCACGGTTTCGCGTAACTGAGTGGCCATGGTCTGCATGGCGCGGGCTAAATCCCCGATTTCATCCCGGCGAGCGGTGAGTTCCGCAGGAACCTGACGGGTCATGTCGCCCTTGGCGATTTTGCTCAGAATCTCGCTCCCCTGACGCAGTGGGACGGTGACGCCCCGGGCAATGATCCAGCCGAGCAACACGGCCAGCACGATGCCCAGTGCGGTCGCAACCCCGTTGAAGACTTTCATAAATTCAGCTTCGCTAATAGCCTCTTTGACGGCGTCAGTCGCCGCCTGTTGATTAATTTCCACCAATCGGGTCAACAAGGCTTCGGCTGCGCTGAAGGATTTCGCATTGACGACCAACGCCTGATGGTTCATTTGCTGGTAAACGGTACCTGTGCGGTTTGCCTCTAACTGGGTGATGCCGACGGCCTCAAATTGCCGAACGAGCGTGACGTAGTCCTGATGGTCGTTCCACCAGCGGTTCCAAGCGGGGACGAATTCTTTCCAGACTGTTGCTTCTTCAACGGTTTGTGGCAGGGGTTCGTAAATTTTCCAGGCGTGTTCAACTCGTTGTTGCGCTGCGGCAAAGCGCTGGTGCTGCGCCTCACGCCCGGCAGCGTCGAGGGCGGTGGAAAGGAGGGCATTTTCGGCGCTATCTACCGCGGTTTGCGCCTCGCTGATAATGAGCAGGCTCTGCACACTGGGTAACCGGACCTGACCGACCTCCTCGATAGCGGCATTACTCTGGATCGCTCCGTAGTAACCGGTCAGACCCAGCGCTAGCGCAATGATGGCGATAGCTCCAAAGCCCACTGCCAACTGGGTGCCGACTTTCATTTGGCTTAATAGATTCATCACATTCTCCAAAGAATACCCTTACCCACACGACATCCGCCTGAACCAGCGAATGGGGTAATAACGAAGGGTTGGGTTATTGTTTTAGTGGCGGGACTCCAAGCATAGCCGGGTATTGATCACCGCCGATATTTTAAGATCGCGAACACCTTGATTATAGAAGGTCAGTCGATGGAATACACACGCATTTCGGCGCCAGCGATCAGAATGTCACAGGCGCTGATGGACTGCCCAAGGATCTTAGGGCGATTTCCTGAAATGAATAGACCGGCTAAAACGCCCTCCCCCGTTGCGTGGGAGGTTTGAGTTGCTGACTTAAACCTTGTCAATCATGCGCTGCGCCGTGAGCCTGATGTCGAGAGTGGCGTGTTCAGGCATTTTTTACACCATGGATTCAATCATTATTATTTTCAACAAACTACTTCTACTTTTGTCCGCTATTGACCGGTACCTTTCGGAGATAACGCCCTGTAATAGTGCGTTATCTCCGGTGGGCGGACGCGATAGCCGTCAGATCCGTTGATCAGGATCGAGGCCCGCCTGCCTGAGCAAGGCTAACAAACGTTCTTTCTCGGCTCGTTCCTGCTCTTTCTCGGCTCGTTCCTGCTCTTTCTCGGCCCGTTCCTGCTCGGCGCGAGCTTGTTCCTGCTCGGCGCGAGCTTGTTGCTGCTCGGCGCGAGCTTGTTCCTGCTCGGCGCGAGCTTGTTCCTGCTCGGCGCGAGCTTGTTGCTGATCGGCCCTTTCCCGCTCCTGCTCGACGATCCGTTCAATATCCTGCAATTCTTCCAGAATCTCGTCTTCCATCTCCATAGCGTCAGCTATCTCCGGCTCGGCCACCGCCTGTTGGAGCCGGCGCAGCAACGGACGGTACCGCTCGGGGATGTCCGGCTCGTCAATCGTCAGAAAATGCCGGTCGCCCTGAATCCGCGCCTGGTCAAACAGTTGCAGCATGTCTTCGACCGCCGTGCGCCGCTGCCCGTGCAGTTTGGGGATTTGGATCACGTAGCTGTCGTGGGTCAGACTTTCGATGAACGTTTCCTTCTCTTTCAGCGGGTTGCCCGAGGCCAGGTCGGTACAGTCGCGCCGCACCCGGATCACCGGGGCGTCGGTGTGTTCTAACGCATGACCCAGGAAGTAGATGGTCAACAGTGGGATGCCGTGCCGCACCCAGCGGCCCTTGGGTTGCCCCGCCCGCACCTCGACCGCTCGGGTGTTCTCCGGGTCACGGTATTGCGCCGCCAGGTAGCGGCGGAAGCGCAGAATGTCGGTCGGAAATTTGGCTTTCTGCAATTCGATCAGCACCTGGCGCTCCTCGCCGGCGGCATTACGCACCCGTGCGGCAAAATCCATCCGGTACACGGTCAACACCCGTTCGCCGGGGCGGTCGACGGTGCTGGTACGTTCCTGCGGGCGAAACTCCAGACTGACGATTTCCTCTTCAATAATAGTCCCGATCAGCAGTTTGGCCAGGGCGTTATCTTCCAGCAGGTATTTGAAAACCGTGTCGTACATGGGGTTAGCGATGTACATGGGCGTTGACTCCTGAAGTATTCATCGCCGGGGCGGCGGGTTAACCGATTGTAGCCTTGGCCTATGCCGGAATACACCCGGCGAGCGCCATGCGCGGTTCGATGTATTTATAACCGAGGTCGTCGGCAACGGCTTGGTAAGTGACTTTGCCCTGGCAGACGTTGAGACCCTCCAGGAAATGGGGATTGTCCAGCAACGCCTTGTGGTAGCCCTTATCGGCCAGCGCCAGTGCGTAGGGGAGGGTGACGTTGTTGAGGGCATAAGTGGAGGTATTGGGCACCGCCCCCGGCATGTTGGCGACGCAGTAATGCACCACGCCGTCCACTATATAGGTCGGTTCGGCGTGGGTGGTGGCATGGGAGGTCTCGAAGCAACCGCCCTGGTCGATAGCGACATCCACCAGCACCGCACCCCGTTTCATACGCTTGACCATATCGCGGGTCACCAGTTTGGGGGCTTCCGCCCCGGCAACCAGCACTCCGCCAATCACTAAATCCGCTGGTAACACATACTCTTCCAGCGCCGCACGGGTGGAATACACGGTCTTGAGTGCTGCGCCGAAGCGCTGGGCCAACCGCGTTAGTACGCCGACATTGCGGTCGAGCACCGTGACATCGGCGGCCATGCCCAGTGCCATGTAGATGGCGTTTTCGCCGACCACGCCGCCGCCGATGACCACGACCTTGGCGGGAGCGACGCCGGGAACGCCGCCCAACAGGATGCCGCGCCCACCCTTGGCCCGTTCCAGCGCTGCGGCACCGGCCTGAATCGACAACCGGCCGGCTACTTGGGACATCGGGGCCAGCAGCGGTAGTCCACCCTGGCCATCGGTCACGGTTTCATAAGCGATGCAGATCGCGCCACTGTTGACCAGATCCCGGGTTTGGTCCGGGTCAGGGGCGAGATGTAGATAGGTGAACAGGATTTGGCTAGGGCGCAGCATTTGGCGCTCGACCGCCTGCGGTTCCTTGACCTTCACGATCAGGTCGGCCTGGGCAAAGATTTCCACGGGGGTCGCAGCGATTTGTGCGCCAGCCGCCTGATACGCGTCGTCCGAGCTGCCAATGCCTATTCCCGCGTTGGCTTCCACCAGCACGCGATGGCCGTGAGCGGTGAATTCCCGCACGCTGTCCGGAGTCAGGCCAACACGGTATTCATGGACTTTGATTTCTTTGGGTACGCCGATCAACATGGTTTTGCTTCCTTAGGGTGGTGGCTGGCGATGACGGCCAGCGAGAGTAAGATAATATGCAATTTTCTATCGAATCATCTTGCTATTATTGTGTATAAAACCTAAATACTTAGCATTTAATTCTTAAATACACTGTTTTTTTGGAATAATCTTTCAATGATTGAATTTGACCGTATCGACCGGCAGATTTTGCAGTTGCTTCAGGCCGATGGGCGAATGAGCAATGCCGATGTGGCCGAGCATGTTTATTTATCGCCTTCGGCCTGTTTGCGCCGGGTTAAGCGTTTGGAGGAAGAGGGCTTAATCGAAGGCTACCGGATGCTGCTGAATCAGCAGGCTATCGGGAAGCCGACCAGCGTTTTCGTGGAGATCAGCCTGAAAAGTCAAAGCGAGGACATGCTCGATGCCTTCGAACGGGCGGTGGTCGAATGCCCGGATATCATGGAGTGTTATCTGATGGCGGGAGATGCTGATTATCTGGTGCGGGTGATTGCCGCTGATGTCGCGGACTATGAGCGGGTTCACCGCAACCATCTGTCACGACTGCCCGGCGTCGCTCGGCTGCGATCCAGCTTTGCGTTAAGAACGGTGTGCCACAAAACGGTTTTACCGCTGGATTGAGGGGCGATCAGTTTTTATTGCTGTAGTCCTCCTGATGAGGATCCCTACATGGTATTTTAAGCAGCCCATTTATTATTCATTATTTTTAGAGATTAATTTAAAATAAATCATGAAAAATACGCTTCTTAATATATTCAGTTTGGAGATCCTCGTCCCTCAAAGGTTGTCCAGCAACTGACGAGAACCCGTCGCCTCGTGGAAACCATTAGTGGTCAACTAGCCGAGTAATTTCATGTTGAGAAAATCCGGGCGCTCAGTGCGTAGGGATAACTGGCGGAATGGGTCAGTTCGGGTGCGTCGATCGTACTAAAGGTGCCGAAGTCATCGAGGGTGACGGCACCGCTTTTACGAACCAAGTCCTTGAGTTTGAGAAACAGCCGGTAAATCGCCTGATCAATGATCGCATGGCTGTTGGTCGGCAGGACGCCTAAAGCGGCCAGGACAGCGGCGCAGATTTCGATACGGAAGTCGCTGTTGATGGCGGGGGCGTTGAGGTATCCGGTGAGGGTGCGAACGGTGTCGGCCTGTTCATCAGGGGTGGTGACGGTTTGCTGCACTTTGCCGTCGCTGGCCTGAATGAGCGATTAACGTGAAAAAACCCGCATTAGGCGGTTTTTTGTAGTCCGGGCGTAACCGTTCACCCCCCCCACCCCAACCCTCCCCCGCGAGGGGGGAGGGAGTCTTGCGAATCAGGGAGGGGGTTGGGGGGCGGGGTCTGAACGCTTACGTCCGGGCGATGGAGGTTTTACTTCGCCTCAAACTCCACCCGGCGATTGGCCGCGTGTTGCGCGTCATCAGTAGCGTTGAGGATACGCGGCTCATTTTTCCCCTGACCTTTCGGTTGCAGGAGCTGGCCCAACCTCGGTTGCAACCGAGTCAGTTCCGCCACAGCGGCTTGTGCACGACCTTCCGACAGGCGTTGATTGTATTCGGGCGTCCCGCGCTCGTCGGTA
>JAIFNF010000246.1 GCA_020047885.1 Gammaproteobacteria bacterium
AGTGCTTGCGGATCGCGTGGTCGGCGCTGGCCCCGCCGGAGGGCATTCATCTGTTCACCGGCAATCTGGTGCAGACGCTCACCTTCGGCGGATACTTCTATATCGTGCTGACCAATGGCTTTGGTATGTTGCTGCTGACCCGGGAGGCGACCGACCGGGAACTGAATCGGGTACTGGCCGAGCAGAAAACCATTCTGGAGACCTTGCCCACCGGACTGTGCATCGTGCGGGAGCGGCGGATTGAGCGCTGCAATCCGGCCATGGAGGCGATGTTCAGATTTGTGCCGGGAACCTTGGCCGGTCAATCCGCCCGTTGCCTTTATGACAGCGATGAGGCTTACGCCGAGCATGGCCGAACCCTCTATTCCGCGATCGAGCAGAACGGCCACTTTGAGGGAGAAGCTGCCGTGGTGCGCCAGGACGGCCAGCGCTTCTGGGTCAAGGCGCTGGGCGCTTCCCTGCTTCCGCAGCGCCCCAGGGAATCAGTGGTGTTTTCCGTGACCGACATCACCGAACAGATCCAGCAGCAGGAGGCGCTGGCGGCGGCCAAGGAGCAGGCCGAAGCGGCCAACCGCGCCAAGAGCGAATTTCTGTCCAACATGAGCCACGAGATTCGCACGCCGCTCAATGCCATTCTCGGTTTTGCCCAGGTGCTGGGCCGCGACCCGGACCTGAACAAGACCCAGCGGGATAGCTTGATCACCATTCAGCGCAGCGGCGAGTATTTGCTGGTCCTGATCAACAACATCCTCGATATGGCCAAGATTGAGGCGGGACGGATGACACTCCACGAAACCCCCTTTGATCCCACCGCGCTCGTCACCGAGATCGAGGCGCTGTTCCAGCAACGCAGCCGCGACCGGGGACTGGTTTTAACCATTGAAGCGTCAGGACTGCCCCGGCGCGTGGTCGGGGATGGGCACAAGCTGCGCCAGGTGCTCATTAACCTGGTCGGCAATGCCGTCAAGTTCACCACAGCCGGGAGTGTGACGCTGCGGGTGGAAAAATCGGTAGCCACCACTTCCGCCCCGCCCCCCAACCCCCTCCCGCGAGGGGAGGGGGAGCAGACTCCCTCCCCCCTGGTGAGGGAGGGTTGGGGGGCGGGGGAGCCTATCCGCTTCAGCGTGATCGACACCGGAACCGGCATCGCGCCCGAGGAGATGGGGCGGCTGTTCGAGTCCTTCAGCCAGACCGCCAGCGGCAGGAAAGTCCACGGAGGAACCGGTCTCGGTCTGGCGTTGAGCCACCAGTTCGTCCGGCTGATGCAGGGCGAGTTGACCGCAGAAAGTACGCTCGGTCAGGGCAGTTGCTTCACCTTCACCCTGCCGCTTCAAACCGTGATGATCGAGGATGAATCCACCATCAGCGGCCGTGAAGTTCCCGTGATCGGCCTGGCTCCGGGCCAGCCGGTATGCCGGATTCTGATCGTGGACGATCTGGCCGACAACCGCGCCCCGCTCCGGGCGTTGCTGAATACGCTGAATCCGCAACCGCCAGTGCTGGAATGCCGGGAAGCGGCTGACGGCCAGGAGGCGGTGGCGATTTGGGAAGCGTGGCAGCCACATGTGATCTTTATGGATATGCGGATGCCGGTGCTGTCGGGTGAAGAGGCGACCCGCCAAATCAAGGCGCGGATGGCGGCTCGGTCTGAGACAGTGCAGAGCCTCATTGTGGCGCTGACCGCCAGTGCCTTTAACGAAAATCGTGACTATTTTCTGGCCAGTGGCTGCGATGAATTCGCCCGTAAACCCTTTGTGGCCGAGGAACTGTTCACGATTCTGGAACAGCGCGTCGGCCTCCAGTTCCTCCGGGCAGGAGACGCCCCAGCCTCTACCGCGCTCCCATTGTCTGCCGAAGCCGTGGCCACCCGTCTGGCGGCTTGTTCCGAGCCATGGCAGGCGGCACTGAAGGACGCGGTGGAACTGGGGGATTTTGGCCGCATCACGGAACTTGTGGAACAGATACAGAACCGCGATGCCGCCCTTCGCGAGACGCTGGCGCAGTGGGCCTATCACTATGATCTGGAGGCGTTCATCAGGCTGTTTCGTCCAGCAGAAGAAGGCGGTCATTAGCATGGGCGCACTGAATGAGTCCAAAATGCGCCAGCTCCGGCAGCGCGCCGAGGCCTTGCTGAACACGCAATCCGCAGCAGTCCCGGATCTGCCTTCGCCGGAAACGGTCCGTGCGCTGATCCAGGATCTCGCGGTGTATCAAATTGAACTGGAACTCCAGAACGAAGAGTTGCAGCGATCCCAGCAAGAGGCCGAACGGATCAGGGACAGCTACGCCCAGCTTTACCACGAGGCTCCGGTCGGGTATCTGACCCTCTCGCCAGCCGGAATCATCCTCCAGCATAACGACACCTTTGCCCGGATGACCGGATTGATGAACGACCGGTTGTGGAACATACCCGTGGCCGACCTCTTCGTACCGGAGGATCGCGCTATTTTTCTGGGGCGGTTTCGTTCTATTTTTCGTCACCCGGAAGGGAAGAGCATCGAGGCACGCATGGACCGACGGCATGGAAAGCCGTTCTGGGTGCGTCTGACGGCGCGGAAGATCAGCGTCCTCCCGAGCGCCTCTACAGAGAACGAGACTTCTGGCGGGATGCTGATGATCGTGGATGACATCAACCAGCGTAAGGAAGCGGAAGAACTGGAGCGGAATCGGGCCGAGCTACAGGCGATTTACGAATATGCGCCGGTGATGATGTGTTTACTGAACCCGGACGGCACCATCCTCTATGCCAATCGGGCTCTGGCGCAGTTTATCGGTGTAGCCCCCGACACATTACCTCTCCGACGAGCCGGTGAACTCATCGGCTGCATTCATGCCCTGGATGACCGACGCGGCTGTGGCGATCAACCCGGTTGCGCGGCCTGTGTCCTGCGCCAAGCCATTCTTGAAACCTTCCGCACCGGCGTTGCGCATCGGCACCTTGAACATCGGACGACGCTGGTGACTCAGGGCGCAGCTCGCGAGGTGATCCTGCGGATGGACACCGCCCTGATCCCGACCATAGACCGTTCCCAACTGCTGCTCTGCCTGGAAGACATCACCGAACGCACCCGGATGGAGGAGGCGCTGATCGCCACCAAGGAGCAGGCGGAAGCGGCCAACCGGGCAAAATCGCGGTTCCTGGCGAACATGAGCCACGAAATCCGCACCCCATTGAACGCCATCATGGGCTTCTCTCAGATCTTGGCGCGGGATGCGGTGCTGAACCCCACCCAACGGGACTACCTGAACTCTATCCAGCGCAGCGGCGAACAGTTGCTGACCCTCATCAACGGCATCCTCGCAATCGCGAAGGAACCGCCCACCCCCCACAATGACCTGAAGTTTCCGCGGGTTCAGGCGGCGGAATCACCGGTCAGCGAAGCGTCTTTATCCCCCGCTGACGCCGCCATTCACCTGGTCGCCTGCCCTGAAGCATGGCAAGCGGCGCTGAAAGATGCGGTAAATTTAGGGGATTTTGGCCGGATCACGCAACTCGCGGAACAGATCCAGGACAGTGATGCCGCTCTCTCCGCTACTTTGGCGCAGTGGGCTTACAACTATGATCTGGAGGTCTTCGCCCAGACGCTGAACAGGAGTGTCGCCGCATGACCCGCAACCCCGGCGCACGCGGCTTCACCAAACGGCTGGCGCTGACCCTATGCCTGTTCGGGGCGTTCGCCCTGTCCTTCGTGATCTACGTCGGTGCGGAGAAGGCGATTGACCGCGCCCACGAGCAGCGCCTGGCGTCTTTTTTACTGGCGGACGAATTGCGCCAATCCTCTGACGATCTGACGCGTATGGTTCGCACCTATGTGCTGACCGGCGATCCCGTCTACCAGCAGTACTATCAGGACATTCTGGCCATTCGCGACGGTCAGCGACCGCGCCCGGCGCACTACCAGAATATCTATTGGGATCTGGTCATCGCTGGACGACTCGCTCCGCCCCCAGCCAGTGGCCAGGCTACGGCGCTTCTCGATCTGATGCGGCAGGCGACCTTCGCCGACGCCGAGTTTCACCAGTTGGCGGACGCCAAGGCGCATTCCGACCGTCTGACCGCCACCGAATTTACGGCCATGCACCTGGCCGAAACTGTGGGGCCGGATCGGGAGGCCGCGCTGACCCAGGCGCGACGGCTGCTGTATGACGACGCCTATCATCAGGCCAAGGCCGACATCATGCAGCCCCTCTATGAATTCAATACGCTCATAAACCAGCGGACCCTCGCGGCGGTGCAGGCGGCTGAGCGTGCCGCCGCGTTCGTGCGCGGCATCTTCATCGCCTTCGGCTTGAGTGTAGTGGTCGTGCTGTGGCGAACCTGGGCAACCTTGCGCAAGACGCTGGGCGGTTCGGCGGAGATGGTGCGTACCCAGATCATCCGGCTGGGTCGAGGCGACTTCTCCACGGTCGACCCGGTTCCCCCCAATGGCGACCACAGCGTGATCGGCTGGTTGGCGGAAACGCGGCAGCGGCTCGGTCAACTGGCGCAGGCGCAACAAGCGGCGGTGGAGCGCTATACCCGGGCCGAGCAGGCGCTGCGGGAGAGTCTCGAGCGCTACGAGTTGGCGATTAAAGGCACGACCGATGGCATCTGGCACTGGAATGTCGCCACCGGCGAGGATTTCCACTCCCCCCGCTACCAGCAACTGCTCGGTTACGCCGCCGATGAACTGCCTGATACCGCGGATGGTTTTGAAGCCATCGTGCATCCCGATGATTTGCGGCGGGTTAATGCCGCGCAAGCGGCCCATCTTGAGCGGCGGGAACCCTACCACATCGAACTGCGCCTGCGTACCAAACAGGGGGACTACAAATGGTTCGTGTCGCGCGGTCAGGGGGAGTGGGACGCTCAAGGGCAACCGCTGAGGATGTCCGGCTCGATCACCGACATCACCGAACGTAAGCAGGCGGAAGCGGCGCTGGCCAAGAGTGAACGCCAATTTCGGAGCCTGTTCGAGAATGCCCCTATCGGTCTGTTTCACTCCCTCCCGGAAGGGCGTTTTCTGCTGGTCAATCCGGCGCTGGCTACCATGCTCGGTTATGCCTCGCCGGAGGAGATGGTGACTACCGTCTCCGACATCGGCGCCCAACTCTTTGACGACCCGGCGCAGCGGTCCAGGATCGTGACCGTGCTACTGAAAAATGATCAATGGTTCCGCGACGAAATCCTGCTGCGCCGCAAGGATGGCCGCATCGTGATTGCCGACCTGGCCGGGCGCAGGGTGCTGAACGAAGACGGTCACATTGCCTATCTGGAAGGTTTTG
>JAIFNF010000273.1 GCA_020047885.1 Gammaproteobacteria bacterium
GAAGGCAACCGGATACCTTGAAGTTGCCAAAGAGCGAACTGCCGTCGGGTGCGTGATCGCGATAGCCGACGGATGCAGTATAGCAAAAAGCTGGCGAACTTCGTTCGCCGCGCTATCCATCCCCGCCCTGAAGGGCGAGGCTTTTCGCGCAATTCGGGTAATATTCGTAGCCCTTTCCTCCCCTGATCCGCGACTGCCAGCAATTGGCAGTGGTTGGGGAGGAAATTTCCAGCTTAGTAACTACACTTGATTCTTGCGATAACCCATAACGTCGCAAGACTACCCAACAAGCTGGAGGATAATCCCGCATGAACTACGAAGAATTCCATAGCTGGTCCATCAATGACCCCGAAGGTTTTTGGGGCGAACAGGCGAAGCTGATTCACTGGAACAAGCCGCCCGAGAAAATCCGCGATTACAGCAACCCGCCGTTTTGCAAATGGTTTGTCGGTGGCGAAACCAATCTCTGCTATAACGCGGTGGACCGGCATCTGGCCGACCGCGCTGACCAGCGGGCGTTGATCTACATCTCGACGGAAACCAACGAGACCGTCATTTATACCTACGCCGAGCTGCACCGCGAAGTGAATCGCTTCGCTGCCGTGCTGCAATCGCTGGGCGTCGGCAAGGGCGACCGGGTCATCATTTATATGCCGATGATCGCCGAAGCCCTGTTCTCCATTCTGGCCTGCGCCCGGATCGGCGCGGTTCACTCGGTGGTATTCGGCGGGTTCGCGGCCTACAACCTGGCGGTGCGCATCGATGACGCCAAGCCCAAGGTCATGGTCACGTCCGACGCCGGGATGCGCGGCGGCAAGCCGGTACTCTACAAGCACCTGGTCGATGAATCCTGCAACTTGGCCAAGTTCCCGCCGCAGAGTGTGGTGATCTGCAATCGCGGTCTGGACAAGGATCTGACGCTGGTGGCAGGCCGCGATCTGGATTATGCGACGCTGCGCGCCCAGCATATCGACGCCGAAGTGCCGATCACCTGGCTGGAATCCAACGAGCCGAGCTATATCCTCTACACCTCCGGCACGACTGGCATTCCCAAGGGCGTGCAGCGCGATGTTGGTGGCTACGCGGTAGCGCTGGCCTCGACCATGAAGCACATCTATCACATCAATCCCGGCGAGACCATGTTCGCCACTTCCGACATCGGTTGGGTGGTGGGCCACTCCTATATTGTTTACGCCCCGTTAATGAATGGCTCCCCGACCATTTTCTACGAGGGCCTGCCGACCCGTCCCGATCCGGGCATCTGGTGGAAGATCGTTAATGAGTATCAGGTACGGACAATGTTCTCGTCGCCAACGGCGGTGCGGGTGCTGAAGGGTCAGGATCAGAAGTATATGACGGCGCACGACGTATCCTGCTTGCGCTACCTGTTCCTGGCCGGCGAGCCGCTGGATGAGCCGACTTCGCGCTGGATCACCGACGCGCTGAAGATTCCGGTTATCGACCATTACTGGCAGACCGAGACCGGCTGGCCGATGCTGTCCTACCTGCCGGGCGTCGACCTTAAGCCGAATCGCTTCGGTTCACCGGGCTTCCCGGTGTATGGCTATGACATCCGGGTGATCAACGAAGGCACCGGTGAAGAAGTGGCGCGTGGCGAGAAAGGCGTCCTGGTCGTCGAGCCGCCGCTGCCGCCGGGCTGCCTGAGCACGGTCTGGGGTGACGATCAGCGCTTCGTCAAGAGCTATTTCTCCAGCTTCAAGGATCTGTTGTACACCTCGTCCGACTGGGCAGTGCGCGATGAAGAGGGTTATTTCTTCATCCTGGGTCGCACCGATGACGTGATCAACGTGGCCGGCCATCGCCTGGGCACGCGCGAAATTGAAGAGGCCATCCAGGCGCATCCGGCGGTTGCGGAAGTGGCGGTCGTGGGCTTGGCCGACAAGGTCAAGGGTCAGGTGCCGGTCGGCTTCTGCCGATTGAAGGATCCGACACAACTGGATGCCCCCGGCGCGACCGAGCGGATGGAGAAGGAAATCATTGCCAAGGTGCAGGAACTGTTGGGCGCGGTGGCCAAGCCGCACAACGTCCATTTCGTCAGCGCCCTGCCCAAGACCCGTTCCGGCAAACTGCTGCGGCGGTCGATTCAGGCGCTGGCGGAAGGCCGCGATCCGGGCGATCTGTCCACCCTGGACGATCCGAACTCGCTGGAAGAAGTCCGGCGGGCGGTCCAGCCGCATTAAGCCAAGCGTTTGTTGATGGCCTGCCCCTGAAACGCCCTCCCTCTGATGGGGGAGGTTAGGCTATAGGGTGGTGATCATTGCGACACTGAATCCCTTTTCCACATCGGAGAAGGGATTTTTTGTTGCATCCCGGCCTGAAGCCAAGGTTTTTCTATGCAATCCAAGGACTTCCAGATGAGTTCACCGACCGACTCCGCTACCGACCGATTCCCACTCACTCTGACCCGCCGCGAGGCGCTGCGCCTGATCGGCCTGGGCCTGCTGGCACCCGGCCTGTCGAGCCTGCTGACGGGTTGCGGAAGCGATGACGATGATTCGCCGCTGACCTACGCAGCCACCATCACTGACGCCCGCGCTGCCATCCTCAAGGCGATGGCTGATACCGATACTCCCTCGATCTCGGTGGCCTTGGTGGATGACCAGCGCATCATCTGGGCCGAAGCCTTCGGCGTCATTGACAAGGAAAAGCATCAGGTGCCGACTACCGCGACCCGGTTCTGCATCGGCTCGTGCAGCAAGGTGCTGGCGGCCATGGCCACCCTGATCTTGGTGGAACGGGAACTGGTCGAACTAGATGCGCCCTTGGTCAGGTATGTCCGGGACTTTGCGATGCTCACACCGGAAGCGGCTCGAATCACGGTTCGCCAGTTGCTCAGCCATGCCTCGGGCCTGCCTGGCACCCAATTCACTAATCTGTTCGCCCAGGCCCCCGATCCGGAGTATTCGGCACGGACCCAAACTGCGCTGGCTGGGCAGCGCCTCAAGCACGATCCGGGTGAAATAGCAGTGTATTGCAACGATGGCTTCACCCTGATCGAACGTCTGGTCGCGGCGGTGACCGGGCGGAGTTACCCCCAATTCGTCACCGATGAGATTCTCATCCCGGCGGGCATGACCGATAGCGCCTATCCCCTCGCACCCTTCCCGGCGGGTAGTTTCGCCCCAGCCTTTGTCGGCGATACCCCCCAGCCGCAGGAATTCACCAATGGCCTTGCTACGGGTGGACTCTACTCGACGCCCTCGGACATGGGCCGACTGGCGCGACTGCTGCTTCAGGGCGGTATCCTCGATGGCCGACGCATTCTCACCGCCGCCTCGGTAGCGGAAATGGCCGGTGATCAGACGCGGATCCTCGCGTTCAATCCGGTTCCCACCTTTCAATGGGGACTCGGCTGGGACGACGTGTCCCAAAAAGGTCTGGCCGCCGTTGGGGTGAAAGCCTGGACCAAGAACGGCGGGACCCTGTTCTATGGCAGTGAGTTCTTTGTGTTGCCGGAGGCTCGGCTAGGATTAGCCATGAGCGGGACTACGCTGAGCTATGGCAGCGGTAAGCTGGCTGAACGCATCCTGCTCAATGCCTTGGTTGAAAGCGGCCGGTTGGCGACGATGCCGGTTCCTCTCGCGGCGACTCCCTTGCCCGAAGCCCCGGTCGACGACCAGACCTTGGCGGCGATGACCGGTTATTTCGCCAAGTACGATGCCGTCATCAAGGCGGAGGTTCAGGCGGATCGCACCCTGAACCTGTCAATTTACCGGTCTGGCGTCTGGACGGAGGCAACCCGGAACCTCAAGTACCGGTCTGACGGAACCTTTTCCAGTGATGCAGAACCGCTCTACGCTTATCGCACGTTGACCACGGATAGTGGCGATTACCAGGTCGTTCGCATCCCCTGGGGCTATGGACATGGCCTGGTGGAATTGCCCAATGCCCAGCGCGTGCCGTCCCGTAACACCCGCGCCCTTGGTTGGGATGAGCGTCTCGGTCGGCAATGGTTGCTGGTCAACGAACCCGCCGCCTCCTGGCTCCTGCGACTGGGGCCGCCCCGGCTTGAGCTCGAAGCACTCCCGGCGCTCCCAGGCTATGTCGCCGCGACCTTTGAGGGAACCCAATTACTGGACGCCAGCCAGGACGGTCGGCAGACCCGAATGTGGATGAAAATCCCCGTCAACAACGGTCGCGATCTCGGTGATCTGCTCATCGAAGACCGGGAAGGGGAGGAATGGGTTCGTTTCGGCAGTGGCTTGTTCCGCCCGTTAGGCAGCGTACCGGCGCTGACCGCCGACGGCATCTCTCTGACCATCGATACCGAGGGTCATGCCCAGTGGCTGCACGTCCCGGCCAGTGGCACTCTCGCCGTGCGCAATGCCGCCGCCTGGCTGCTCTACGATGCGGATTTCGCGTTCCAGACCGAGGGCAAGGGCGATGGCGATATCGCGCTGCCCGGTAGCGGCTCGCTCGCCTGGTTGATGCTGCATGGCGCACCCGGCGCGGTGGTCGAGGTTCAGATCGTCGATGACCTCGTGGTCGCCGATTTGAGCGAAGCGGGACTTTTTCTGAGTTGACGGGGAACTCCCCAAACCTCCCCCACCGGGGGAGGCTCCCATGTAGCGGTTACCCGTAGACCGTGGCATTCGTCCGTCGGCGGGGTGTCGCAGTCGGCGGTTCGGTGGTGCCCTCCTCCCGCTTGGCGGTGACCTCAAGGCACAGCCGGTCATAAAACGCCTCCGCCGTCGGCGTTTCATCCCAGAGTTCGTATTGCCGCACCACCGCGGCAAAATCGCCCGGCGTCAGATACTCCAGTCCCCAGATATCGCCCTTCCAGTCCTGCGCTTCGGCCAGTTCGCCGCCCAACCGGACAAACTCCTGGGCGAACAACGCCCAGCGCTGCGCGGGTTTCAGCGCGTCGAAACGAATCTTCCACGGGAAGCGCCGCAAACTGGCGGCGTCCAGCGTTGCCATCAGATTGGTGGTGGCGATGAAAATCCCTTCAAATGCTTCCATCTGGGTCAACAACTCGTTCACCTGGGTCACTTCCCACGACTGGCGGGCGCTCCGCCGATCGCGCAGGAACGAATCGGCCTCATCCAGCACCAGCACGGCGTCCTGTTGCCGCGCCTCGTTGAACATCTCCGCGATGCGCTGCTCGGTCTGGCCGACGTACATATCCAGCAGATCCGAGGCCCGCTTGACCAGCAGTGGCTTCTCCAGCGCATCGGCAATATGGCGGGCCAGTTCCGACTTACCGGTACCGGCGGGACCGTAGAAGC
>JAIFNF010000076.1 GCA_020047885.1 Gammaproteobacteria bacterium
ATTAGGCATCCTGCACCGCGACGGGGATTTTCTCGTCTATCATTTTGACAGCCGTCGCTTCCAACCGCATGAGGGTGAGGGGGTGGCGCGTTAGCGACCATATACCGGGCGCCCGTCGTGGGCACCCGGTCTTGGTAGATCTTCTCTGCGCTGGAGCCATGATTCATGAAACAAAAACGCACCAACGAAAAAGCCATTGACACCATTCATCGTCGTCTGGACATGTTGATGGCGTTCACCCGCAAAAATCAGGCGCTGACGACGCAGGAAGTTACCAAAATATTGAATCAGAACGGGGATGCCATCGACGAAAGTCTGGTATTGCGCACCTTGAAACAACTGGAACAGGCCGGGCTGCTGGAGGTGATCGAAATCGATGATGACCGGGCCGATGATCATTATTTCGATAAAAAAACTTTAACGTACACCGGCAAATGGCGCTGGCCGGTCGGTCTGGACTCTAGGCTGAAAGTGTTTCCCAAATTGACCATCGGCGAAATCATTGCCTTCCGCTTGGTTGAACTCATTTTGAAACCGCTATTGCCCAGAGAATCCTACGAAGCGATAAAGCCTTATCTCGTGGCAGTGCAAAAGCAGTGCGACATCCAGCCGAAGTGGCAAAGAATCAACCAATGGGAGAAGAAGGTGCGCGTCATTCCCCCCGCGCAGCCGTTGTTACCGCCTGACTCGCCGTTTCTGGAACCGGTGCGGGAAGCCATTCTGGAGGCTCTGTTCCGGGATCGCCAGTGCCAGATCGTGTACCAGCAAATCTGGCGGGATGCACCCACCGAATGGACTATTCACCCGCTGGTCTATTTGCAGCGCGGACCGGCCTTTTACCTGCTCTGCATGATTGAGGACCACACCGACGTGCGGCAATTGGCACTGCATCGAATGCGCTCCGCCAAAGTGCTGGATAGTGAGTCGAGAAAGCCGGAAGGCTTTAACTATTGTGACTCTATCGATAAGGAGGTTGAGCGGAATCAGGGCATGGGTGGCAGCAATGAGCCGATTCGCCTGGTGGTGCGCTTCTGGAAAAGGGCGGGATTGCATTTGCAAGAAACCCGCTTGTCCACGGATCAACTCATTGAGGACGATGAGGACAGCGACGCTCATTTCTGGCTCACCGCGACGGTCAACGACACTGCCCAACTGCGTTGGTGGCTGTTGTCGTTCGGTCAAAATGTCGAGGTGTTCCAGCCGGAGGCCTTGCGTGCCGAGATGGCGAATCATGCTTATTGGATGCATCAGCGGTACGCGAAGAACAATTCCCCAGCGGCATCAGCACCTGAGGATTGATCCCATGAAAAACGGGATGGCGGGTTGTGGGTTTGTTCCACACGCGCCATTAAGAGAGCGGAAAGGGGTTTGTTCATCGGGGATGAAATTTTTTCGAATCGAGGGTCTGACGCTTCTTGCCAAGTAGTATGGTTAGGCTACACTGATCTCGATTCCAAACGAAGGTGATCAACATAGGGGAGTCGCTTGCTAACCGCGAGTGCGGGAAGCCGAACGGTGCAGTGCGCTCACCGGATGCGGCTTGGGTGAGTGATGAGCGGCTCAATGCATTGACGCCAGAACAACGGCGGGGATTTATTCCGTTGTGCCCGGATTTCGTCATTGGACCCCGTTCACCGGGTGATAGCCTGGCGGATTTGCAGGGGAAGATGCGGGAATACATGGAGAATGGGGCGGCTCCGGTTTTAGCGGATTTTAAGCTTGATTTTCAGGAAGTTTGGTGAGTGATTGGATACTTTGATTGTTGATAAAATTTTGGAGGTTAATTTCATGTCTCGTCTGCTGCTAATGACTGCTCTGTTCTCTCGCGTTGCCCGCCAGGGCATCGCTTTGTTGTTTATCGTATTGGTCAGTTTGCCTTTTATCCCGGCAACGGCTCAAAATGTCTCAACGAATCAATTATTAAAGCAGATGATAGCCATTGCGGCGGATAACGGTGGCGTCGGGCATACCGAGGAGCTGAATGCCCTGAAACAGCAGATTGAGGCCTTGCCGAAACCGCAACGGGGCAACCGAACGGTGGCCCGTAAGGCGAATGATCAGGGGTTGCAGGCGTTCAAGATGGAGCAGCATGAGCAAGCCAGGCAATTCTGGCAGACGGCCTATCAGGCGGATCCCAGTGATGTGGAAATTGCGGATAATCTGGGTTTGGTCTCTCTCAAACTGGGCGATTTGCCACAGGCGTTGAAGATGCTCTCGATCACGCTGGGCCTGTCGCCAGGGCGTTCGTCCACTTGGGCCAACCTGGCTGAATACTTCGCACTTCAAGGCAAACCCGAACAAGCCGTAGCCTGCTATGCGCTGGTCTTTCATTTCTCCTCGAATCAAGACCGGACCCGGAATTTCCTGCAACAGCGGGCCAGTTCCGCTGATACTCCCCAAGTTCGTCAAGCCGCGCAACAGGCATTACAATTGGCTTTGATTCAGGGAGGCGGCGTTGAGGTGCCGGGGGATCGTGCAGAAAATGGGGGTTCCAATGAAGACTCGCTGGATGCGCCGTTGCCAATGGCTGCGCCGGCTGTCCCGCCAGTATCGGCGACTGCACCGGCGGTTGCCGATACTGCCCCCGTGAGTGCGCCTGCGGTTGCTGCGCCGACAGTCCCGTCGGTATTGGCGGCTGCGCCAGCGGTTGTGACCCCTGCCCCCATGAGTGCGCCACCGGTTGCTGCTTCTGCAACACCACCGGCCTCCGTTCCATCGGCTGTGTCTGTAGAAGCACCGCCTCAAGCGCCGAGGGAGCCTGTGCAACAGGCTCAGAACGCCGTGTCTTCTCCGGGTAGTGCTTCTTCTACTAATGGAGTTCAAACCGTTGTTATGGATGGTTTAGGTACTGATGTTCCCAGCGCCGCGCAAAATGCGGCGCAGAACGCGCTCACCAATGTCGTGGGTTCGTTTATGGATAGCACCAAGCAACTGGAGAAGCGTGTGGAAATTCAGGAAGGGATTCGCTCGCAAACCTCTCGGATCGATACGAATATTAAGGAATACTCCCAAGGATCGATTCAAGGCTTTGAAATATTAGGAACTTCGGAGCAAGCGGGACTTATCAAGGTCACGGCAAAGGTCACGGTGCGTATCGACGACTTTAAAGCGTATATCAAGAAACTTGCTGAGGGTAAAGCGGCTGTCGATGGTGGACTATTTGCTTCATTGAGCACTGAGGGAAAGCAGAAAGAGAATTTGGAGAAAATAGTTATTGATCTAATCATCCCGGTTGCAAAAGGCGAAGTTTCACGATTTGATGTTGGAAAACCAGTGAGTTTAGATGAAGCAAAGAAAGCAATTGATCAATTATATTTAAAAACCATGAGTAAATTTGGTAATTCAAATTATCAATATAAACAGATAGATAATTTACGTAAGCAAATGCCAGGTTATGTTGATAATTTTCTTAAATCATATCACCAAAAAATGATTGTTTATGTTCCAGTTACTGTAACCATCGACCCCAGTTTTTATGAAAATCTACGCAAAACGCTTGAAAATACCGCAAGTAGAAAGAAGAAATACAAATATAAATTTGGTTCCTGTGAGAACGAATTCAATGGCTATTATGAATGTAAGCAAGACTTAGACGTACTAATCGGTATTGTAGGAGTTCAAGAATCTCCCCTTATTGGCGATGTTTACACCCTTAAAGGTGCGGGCGTTTCCTTAACAAAAAAATTCCCTTGGTTTGCTGTTGGCACGAATTTCGGCGATGCCATTGAGCGGGGGGATTATTCTTTCAAAAAAATCGCTCCTCATCTTGAAATTGAGATTGTAGATAACAATCAGCAAATGATTCAATCATTTGATGTTAGTTTTAGGGCTGTTTACGACCATAAAGATGGCATCATGCTTGTTGATGATCTGGTAAGTGGAGGGAGTGGTCATTCATCTATAAGTGGTTTACCATGGAGTCTGCTGATTAACAGTCATGTATGTTCTATAAAAGAATTTCCACTAATCATCCCTAAACGTGAGTTTGGTATTCTTTTAGCGTTGGATGAATCAACGCTCAAAAAAGCGAATGACATCAAGGTGTCTCTGGTACCACCGCCAGAAAGTCGGTAGTGTCCTAATTTAATGTCAACCACCATAAATCTGGAGAAAAATCGTGAGTCAAGTACACCGGAGAAAAAACGATGAATAAACCCATAGCGTTCCTAGCATTTCTGACCCTCCCTGCGATGGTCTACGGCGCTGGCTGTGAAGATTATCCTTACACTGATGGTCTCAACATCGAGGCGGTCGAAGGGGGAACCAAGATTTTAGCCACCGCCACCGCTTCGGTAAGCTTTGATGATGCTGACTCCGTGCGCGACGCCAAAGATGAGGCCACACTTTTGGCCAAGGCCGCGATTTCCAAATTCTTCACCGAGACGATCAGCAGCGATGAGACGATCAACAAAGCGGTCAACGAAACCAAATCGATGAGTGGCTCTGGTAAATCAGCAGAGCGCAAGGAAGTGATCGAGCGGGTAAAAGTCCTCCGTAACTCCTCGCAGGCCCTGCTCCGTGGCGTAGTCCCTTTGGGGGATTGCTATACCAAGGGCGCTGAAGTCCGGGTCAGCGTTGGCCTGAAACCGGAAACCATCAATGCCGCGGGGAATCTTGCTGGCCGGATCACCGAGTCGGTGGCTTCTCAGCCTACCCTGACAACAGGCAATGCCCCTGCGCCGTCCTCCCCGCCAAGCAATCCGGGTATGCCGTCGACGACGATCCGTAGTCAGCCCCAAGGTGTTGAAGGCCACAGCAATACCGAACGGCTCAAAACCTTTTAAATGTACGCCATTAAATTCGTGCCGGTCAGTGTATGGCTCTTCTTAGGGATAGCCATACCTGCTCCAGCAATTAGCGACCCTTGCCCCACCCTGGCTGTAGGTGTGCATCAAGTCATGGTGGGGACTTCCAAGGTTCTGATTTCGGTTGCAAAGGCTACATCTTTAAGCGAAGACGAGGGTTCCTACGCCCTGGCCGAGGCTGAAGCTCGCCTAGAGGCGCGACGTAGCCTGATGAATCACCTGTCCCCGGCTGTTAAACAGGCACGATTCCGCGGGTTGATTGATGTGTCGGTTTGCCGCACGCATGGGGAAGTCTTTGCTACCCTGAAACTCGACGAAGCCAACGTCCAGCGAGCGGCAAAAATGCAGGACATGATGCGTGAATCTCTGATGAAAAATCCAACTTTAAAACCTTAACGAATGAGAGTAAAACGATGATTGAGGCTGATATTCGGG
>JAIFNF010000262.1 GCA_020047885.1 Gammaproteobacteria bacterium
GACGATTACATAGGGACTACAGGGCAGTCCGTTGGAGTCAAGCAATGAAAAAGGATTTAATTTTACCCACTGACAACGCTGAATTGCGCCGCCTCGCTGAAGCAGAAGTCAAACAGGCAGCGATCAGCCGGAACCCAACGCTGCCCAATATGACCGATGCGCTGCGGGTTGTGCATGAATTGCAGGTTCATCAGGTCGAACTGGAACTGCAAAATCGCGTTTTGCAGGATTTGCGGCAGGAACTCGAACAGAATCTGGAGCGCTACACCAATCTCTACGATTTCGCGCCGGTCGGTTATGCCACCCTCGCCAGTGATAGCGCTATCCGGGAAATTAACCTGGCCGGGGCAGCGCTATTAGGACGGGAACGCGCCCGGTTGATGAATCAGCGGCTGGATTTGTTGGTGTCTACGGCCACCCGGCCGATTTTTAAAGCGTTTCTGGAACAAGCGCTGATTGGCATGATCCCAGCCAGTTGCGAAGTGATCCTGCTGCCCAAAGACGCGCCCGCCCGTTATGTGCAACTGGAAGGTGTGGGTCTGGCATTCGATAACGACCGCCAATGCCGCATCGCCCTGTTGGATATTACCGAGCGTCAGCGGGCGGATGAAGCGCTCCGCCAGGCCGAGCATTATGCCCGCAGCCTGATTGAAGCCAGCCTGGATCCGATGATTACCATTCACGCTGACGGCAAAATCATGGATGTCAATCAGGCCGCCGAGCAGATGACTGGTATCCCGCGTGAAGATCTCATTGGGCAGGATTTTGCCGACTGTTTTATCGACCCGGAAAAAGCGCGTCGCGGCTATCGACGGGTTCTGTCTCAAGGATTGATTAAGGATTACCTGCTGACCATCCAGCACGTCGGCTCCGGTCAACTCTTCGATGTTTCCTTCAACGCCAGTCTGTACTGTGACGCTGCGGGTAAGCCGCTGGGCGTGCTGGCGGTCGCCCGCGACATTACCCAGCGCCAGCGCATCGAGGACGCCTTGCGCACCAGCCTGAACCAGGTCGAGCGCTACCATGATCAAATGGTGGTTCTCAACCGCATGAATAACCTGCTACTCAGTTGTGAAAGCCGGACGGAAGCCTACGAGGTGATTATGAGCAGTGCGCGAATCCTGTTCGCTGGCGGAGCCGGGGCGCTGGCCATGCGGGATGAAGAGGCCGGGTCAGACCTGCGGGTGGTGGCGACCTGGGGCGAACCCGATAACCTGCGCCCGGTCTTTGCGCCCCATGAGTGCTGGGCCTTGCGGAGCGGGGAACTCTATGAGGTCGTGGAACCGGCGGGGCGGGTGCCCTGTCGGCACTTCAAGACCCCGCCGACCAAACCCTATTGGTGTGTCCCGCTGGTCGTGCGCGGTCAAATGTTGGGGCTGCTGCATGTCGAAGTCAGCGAAGACCGGGCGGGTGCCTCGTTCCAGGACTGGGCTGATCTGATCCTGAAAGTCAGTGGGTCGATCAAACTGGCGTTGTATAACCTGGAGTTGCAGGAAACCTTGCGTGAGCAGTCGATTCATGACCGCCTGACCGGGTTATTCAATCGGCTCTATCTCGATGAGCAACTGCCCCGCGAACTGCAACGCTGCCAGCGTGCCGGGGAGCCGTTAGTCGTCGCCATGCTGGATCTGGATCACTTCAAGGTGTTTAACGATACCTACGGCCACGAAGCGGGCGACGCGATTCTGCGGGCGGCTGGCGATTTGCTGTTGCGCTCGGTGCGTGCGGGCGATCACGCCTGTCGTTACGGCGGCGAAGAAATGACGTTGGTATTGCCGAACGCCGCACTCGATGCCGCCCAGGTGCGCCTGGATCATCTGCGGCAAGCCATGGCGAAATTACAGGTATTCCATCAGAGCCAACTGTTGCCGACGATCACCGTGTCCATCGGTGCGGCAGCGGCGCTGCCTGGTGAGAAAGACGCGATGGCGGTGTTGAGTCGGGCGGATGCCGCGCTGTATCGGGCGAAGGAGCAGGGCCGCAATCAGGTCGTGGTAGACGGCGGCGGAATTTTGATTCCGCATTCCGGTGCTGATCGCTAAGGCAACTCGCAAAAAATATTCCCACACCCTTCCGAACCTGGCCACGGAAAAACACGGAAAAACACGGAAGATGCTTTTTTTCCGTGTCTTCCGTGTCTTTCCGTGGCTCGATCCTTACGCGGTCAAAGCGATGATCCAAGCAGATCACTGTAGGATTTTTATTGCAAGTGGCCTAAGGACATGGCTCAAGGTATTGAACAGAATACGTCATTGACGTATTTTAGGACGCCATGCATACCCTCATTGAATCCCCATTGTTCAGCAAGCTCTGGCCGCATACGTGCTACGACGAATTGCAAAGGAAATCAAGGTCAAGAAGCATCTACGCTGGGCAAAAAGTATTTTCCGGGTCGGTTTAGATCATATCCGCGAAATCCTGCTGAGTACCATGTCTTCATTGAAGGCCGTCTTGGATATGTTGATTCAATTTATTCATATAAAACAGTATGATTGCAGTACCCAGCAATTTTTGTCATGTACAGAGCGAATCCAAAAATCGGCGAGCAAGTCGGCTGTGCCGAGGACAGTATTAGGCGGGCTTTGAAACGGCTGAACGGGAGGGAAAAAGATGACCGCAGCGACTTATGAGACTGACTTTTACCAGTGGACACAGCAACAAGCAGCGCTGTTGCGCCAAGGGGAGTTCAACCGGATTGATCTGGACTTGGCGAATATTGCCGAAGAGATTGAAAGCATGGGCAAACGTGACCGGCGGGCGATTGAAAGCCATTTATTCGTTATCTTGCTCCACTTGCTCAAGTGGCAGTATCAGCCCCAACGGCGGGGAAAGAGTTGGCGTCTTTCTGTCTGGAATGGCCGATTGGATATTAGCCGGCTGTTGAAGGACAGTCCCAGTTTGAAACCCCAGTTGTTCACGCTGGCAACGGAAGAATATCCTGCTGCACGAAAGCAAGCCGCTGATGAAACCGGCTTACCCTTGACCACCTTTCCCGATCAATGCCCCTTCACCGTGGAACAAATCACCGGCGATTTTTGGCCGGAATAGGGACTGGACTGGGAGACAGGCAACGGCAAATGGGACACGCGTGCCCCATTTCGCCCGTAAGGGTAAATCGCCCGGCCCGACTGGTAAGAACAGCCTGACCGGACTTCACCACAAAAGCCGATATCGACGACGATATGCGTAAATCACCTAAAACCAATTCAGTAACCGCTCCCGAAACGCCCGCCCCATCCCCCTCCGACCCCTTTCCCATTGTGGGGATCGGGGCGTCGGCCGGCGGTTTGGAGGCGCTGGAGCAATTTCTCAGCCGGGTACCGGCGGACAGCGGGATGGCGTTTGTGATCGTCCAGCATCTCGATCCGACCCATCAGGGCATCATGCCCGAGCTGTTGCAACGCGGTACGCCCCTGGCCGTCCAGCAGGTTGAGGAAGGGATGCCGGTCTGGCCGAACCATGTCTATGTTATTCCCCCCAATCGCGATCTCTCCCTGACGCAAGGAACGTTGCGGCTTTTTGAACCGGGCGCGGTGCGCGGTCTGCGTTTGCCGATTGACTTCTTTTTCCGCTCCCTCGCCGAAGATCAGCGGGAACGCAGTATCGGCGTCATTCTTTCCGGCATGGGCAGCGATGGCACTCTGGGCTTGCGGGCGATCAAGGAAATGGCGGGTGTTGCGCTGGTGCAGGACCCGGCTACCGCCAAGTTTGACGGGATGCCGCGCAGCGCCATTGATGCCGGACTGGCCGACATCGTGGCGCCGGCAGAAGAACTCTGTGAACGGCTGCTGGCCTATTTGCAACTAGCTCCTCCGCCGATCCCGGTTTTGCCGATCGTGGATGACCTGGATCAGAGTGGCCTGGACAAGGTGATGATCCTGTTGCGCACCCAGACCGGCCATGACTTTTCGCAGTACAAGAAAAGCACCCTCTATCGGCGGATCGAGCGGCGGATGCGCCTGCACCAGTTCGATAAAATCGCCCATTATCTTCGCTACCTGCAAGAGAATCCGGGCGAGCGGGAACTGCTGTTCAAGGAATTGCTGATCGGCGTGACCCGCTTTTTCCGTGACGCCGATGCCTGGGCGCAGTTGCGCGATGTGTTCATTCCCCGGTTGTTGGTTGAACGTCTGGAAGGTGGGTCATTACGCGCCTGGGCGGCCGGCTGCTCGACCGGCGAGGAAGCCTATTCGCTCGGCATGGTGTTCAAGGAAGCCCTGGAAAAGTTGGGTACAACCCATCGATTTTCCGTGCAAATCTTCGCCACCGACTTGGACCCGGACGCCATCGCCAAAGCCCGCGTGGGTCTGTACCCGGCCAATATCGCCGCCGACGTGTCGCCAGAACGGTTGCAGCGGTTTTTCATTCGGGAGGACAGCGGCAGTTACCGGATCGGCAAGGCGATTCGGGAACTGGTGACGTTCGCGTCGCAAAATGTCATTCAAGATCCACCCTTTACCAAACTGGACGTGCTGATTTGCCGCAACCTGTTGATCTATATCACGTCGGAATTGCAGCACAAGCTCATCGCGCTGTTCCATTACAGCTTGAATCCGGGCGGCATCCTCTTTCTCGGTTCCGCCGAGACCATTGCGAATCTGAATGACCAGTTTTCGGTGCTGGACAGCAAATCGCGGTTGTATCGGCGCGAAACGCCCGTCGTCCGGTTAGAACCGGCCCTGCTGCCGACCATGATCTTGTCCCGGTCGGCCAATGGGCGACCGGGATACCCCAACATCCTGCCGATAGTGAATCTGCAAATCCTGGCCGACCAAATTCTGCTGCAACGCTTCGCCCCGGCGGCGGTGCTGGTCAACAGTCAGGGCGATATTCTGTACATCAGTGGCCGCACCGGGAAATATCTGGAACCGGCAGCGGGCCAGGCCAACTGGAATATCTTCGCCATGGCGCGTGAGGGGTTGCGCGAGGCCTTGCTGAGGGGCTGCCAGGAGGCTTTCCAACAACCGGGTGATGAAGCGATTGTCCAGCCAGGGCTGCGAGTCAGGACGAATGGGGATTATCAAACCATTGATCTAACCGTGCAGGCGCTGAAGGAACCGGACGCACTGCGCAACTTGCTGATGGTGGTCTTCACGGAAGTCGCGACGCCTTCGGTTAAAGTTCGGGGTAAACCCGTTAAAGCGTCAGTCCTGGAACTCAAGATCGACCAGTTGGAGAACGAAGCCCAGCGCTTGCGCGAGGCCTTGCGAACCACGCACGAGG
>JAIFNF010000058.1 GCA_020047885.1 Gammaproteobacteria bacterium
GATTGATGGCGTATTGCAACGACCGCAAAGCGCGTTCCTGGGCGGCTGATTTGAAATAGATCAATGTGTTGCGACAGACCGCTAAATCCATCCGGGTAAAGGGCGGATCGGACAGCAGATTGTGCCGGGCGAAAACGATGCACTGGCGCAACTCGTTTTTGATAATGAAGCGGTCACCTTTTCTGACGAAAAAGCGTTCGAGGCGCTCGGCGGACAATTCCGCCGCCGCTGATTCCGGGTACTGGCCGACGCCGGCGGTTTCCACGCATTGCTGATCGACGTCGGTGGCGAAAATCTTCAAATTTGGCCAGCGCCGCTCGCGCTCGAAGGCTTCAATGAACAGCATCCCGATGGTATAGGCTTCCTCGCCGGTGGCGACGCCCGCGACCCAGATGCGCAGGGTATCGCCCGCTTCTTTTTCCCTGACCATCGGCGCAATCACCAGTTCGGCCAGGGTGGCGAAGGTTTCGGGATCGCGGAAGAAGCTGGTGACGGAAATCAGCATTTCCCGACGCAGCGTGATGATTTCATTGCGATCATGCTCCATCAAGTCATAGTACTGATAGAGCGCGGGGGTGTGGCGCACCTGCATTCGCCGGTCAATCCGCCGCATGACCGTGGCCGGCTTGTAGTCCGAGAAGTCGATGCCGCCGATTTGATGGAGCAGGCGCAGAATCGCGCTGACCACTTCCTCACTGCTCATGGTGGATGCGGGCGCGGTGTGCTCGACGGCCGGGGTGACATCCTGATAGGGCAGATTGTGGATGTGGGCGATGAGCCGCCCTGGCAATTCTTCGGCGAGCAGAATAGCGTCGACCAGGCCGGTAGCGATGACACTGCGCGGCATCCCGTCGAATTTGGCGGATTCCGGCTCCTGGGCCATCAGGAATCCGCCGGCGGCGTTGACTGCGACCGAGCCGCGAGTGCCGTCGGTGCCGGTGCCGGAGAGAATGATGCCGACCGCTTGGCGACCGTAGATGTCGGCCAGTGAGGAGAAGAAAATGTCGATAGGTAGCGTCAGCCCGCGCGGGTTTTTCGGCGTCAGATGCAGGTGGCCGGCGGTGACGTGCATGATCGCGCCGGGCGGGATCAGGTAAACATGGTTGGCGTCGATGGGCATGTCGTCTTCGACCATCGTGACGGGCATGTCGGTATGGCGGGCGAGCAGGTTGCTCATCATGCTTTTGTGGTCGGGGGACAGGTGCTGAACCACGACAATGGCCGCGCCGGTATCGGCTGGGCAGGCTCTGAAGAATTTTTCCAGGGCATCCAGCCCGCCGGCTGAGGCGCCAATGCACACGACATAGCCCGCAAAGCGGTTGGTGCTGCTGGAGGTTGGGCCGTCTACGGCGGGTAAGGTGTTCTTTTTCGTCATATTTTTTCGATGAACCTGTATTTTAAACCTGCTAACTTTGTGGGTATTGTACCGGATTGAATTTTTAAACCAAATCGGGTGTTTGGGGCCGTCAGGACGCAAAAGCGCTGGGTCTCCGTCCTGATCGTTGAAAAAAGTGGATGGTAGGCGGCTATCCCAACCGCCACCGGTTATTTTCCCGGTGAGCCAGATTCATCACCTCCAGCGTATCCAGCACGGCCTGTATGGCTTTGACCGGTTTGCGCGGGAAGTGCGCGGCCAGTTGCTCAACATTCCGGGAGCCAGCAGTCAGCAATTCACGGATGATGTCCACTTGGTCGCACATCGCCTTGGGCCACGGGCGTTTGGCAGTGGGTTCCGGGACAACCACGGGTTCCAGGTCGGTCAGGGGTTCCTGATGCGCCGGACGTTGCTCAGTGGCAGCGCCGGGATTTTGGTAAGCGGGACGCAGCCAGCGAATCTGCCCCTGGGCTTCTTGGGCGGCGCGTTGCGTGTTGAGATCAACCAGCCGGCGCAGCAGTTCTTCTTCCGCTTCCTGTTGGGCGGCGGGTTTGTCGGGAAGGGGCGTGGTCGCGCCGGGTTGACCCACGAGTGAATCCGCAAGGTCGCTCCAGTCGTAGGCGGCGAACACGGCGCGATCCAAGTCGTCATGCAGTTCCCGGAGGATGGAGATCAACCCTTGTTGGTGAATGGCCTGATCCTTGGCGTTCAGGGATTCACCAGTACGCAGTTTTTCCAGCACGTTGTACATGCCGGTCAGGGTCAATTCCGGGTGCTGTGACTGCTGGCGTTTGCGGTGGGCGTCGAGGTGTTCAGCCATGTCGCGGATGCTGGCGGCGGATTCAGCGGGAGCGTCGGGGAAAGGGAAAGTTTCAAAGCAGCGGGTTTTGGCATAAACCGAATCGTTGCCAACTCCTAACCAGCTACCGCTGGCCATCGCCCAGGCAACGTGGAGCCGACTGGATAACACACCCAAATAATAGGCTTCGTCCAGCGCAATATTGATGAGCTTGTTATCCGGCAGAATATCGGCGTCCAGAAATTGGAAGATCCGATGTTTCGCGGTTTCCACTGTAGCGATGTAGCGGGGGAGACCACGTAGGTAGTCGCGCAAATCTTCCCGTAACCGCCTATGGAGCCACCAGTTTTCGCGTAAATTCCGATCACGGTTCTGGTCGCGCTCCGGCTTGACCCGTTCCAGAACCCACTGATAAACCGCAGGAAACCGACGACGCGCATCGTCCGCCGTCAAACCACATAGATCAATGACTTTGACGTTGCGCGGATTTTGGGTCAGGTCGCGGCCATTGCGGTATTCACGGATGTAGGATTCAAGGCCGGGAACAGCGCCCAGTCCAAGAATCTGTGCTTCTTCGGGAGTGATAATGAAACCTGCACCTCCCAACTCAAATCCGCGCTGACTGATATTTCGGTTTGCCGCCAGCGCCACCGCTCCCGCCACATTCGCCCCGATGGTTAAATCCGCATGAAGCTTGCCGAAGCGTGTGGTTAATTCCACTGAACGGGCGTTTTCTTCTCCCTCCGATTCCCTGCGCACCGTCTGCAACACCCCCTCCCGCTCGCCCAATTCCGCCACGGTCATGGCAATCCGCACCGCTGCACCATCGCTGGCGTCCACCCACGGATGATCGGGAATAGCAAAGGTCAGCGATAACGGCTCCCTCCCCCCTTGTGGGGGGGGGTTGGGGTGGGGGGAGGCCCCGTTGAGATGCGCCTCGACCACCCGCCGATTGAACGTCTGGCGGATGGAATTGGTGGTGATGAAGCCAAACCGACCCAGTTTGAGCGTGCGCAGGGCATCCGCTGCAATATGCCACCAGTACATCACAAAATCGGCGGATTCCGGCACGGCAGGCCAGGTCGCCCGCACCGCCGCCACATAGCCATCGCCCAACGTCCGGCGCATCGCGGAAGCGCCAATAAAGGGTGGATTCCCCACCACATAATCCGCTGTGGGCCAGACTGCCGGGCGGGGATTGACATAGCGTTCTTGCGGAAGGCGCTGGCTTTCATCCGGGATGAGTTCGCCGGTGATCGGGCTGTTTTTAAAACTGATCCCATCCCAGCGCGTGACCGGCTGTCCGTGATCATCCCGTTCCAGTTCGCACCCGTCAAAAGCGATCAGCGCATCCCGGCCTTCAATGTTGTGGAAATCGCGCAGGATCGGCTCCGGCAAATCCAGCCGCTGATGAATCCGGTAATGCCATTGCAGATAGCCAATCCACAACACCATTTCCGCAATCGCCGCTGCCCGGGGATTCCGCTCCAGCCCGAGAAATTGATGGGGATCGACCGTCAACCCACCGGTTTCCAACCCTTCCTGACCGCCGCTCAATTCCCGGATCAGGTTCAGCACTTCGCCCTCCAGCCGCTTCAGATGTTCCAGCGTGACGTAGAGAAAATTGCCGCTGCCGCAGGCCGGATCGAGAATTCGCAGACCGCACAACCGATGATGAAAAGTCTGCACTTCCGCCAGCGCCTGATCCAACTGGTTCTGTCGCACCCAGGCCGCGACGGCAATCTGCACCGAACTCCAATCCCGGCGCAGCGGTTCGATGACCGTGGGCATCACCAGCCGCTCCACATAAGCGCGAGGCGTGTAATGCGCCCCGAGTTTATGGCGTTCACGCGGGTCCAGCGCCCGCTCCAGCAACGTCCCGAAAATCGCCGGTTCCACAAACCGCCAATCCTGCCGAGCCGCGTTCAGCAACTGCCCAATCTGTTCCGCCGTCAACGTCAACTGCCCGTCGTAACCCCCGGCGTCCATATTTCGCCAAAGCGCCGCTACCGCATCCACAAACAACGCCGGCTGCGCCTGCAACCGCTCCAGCAACCGGGTAAAACCATCCGCCGGCAATAGCTCCACATCCTCGGCGAACATCGTGAACAGGCACTGCATCAGAAAACCGGCCACCCGCTCGACCGCATAGCCTTGCGCCTCCAGCGACCGCGCCAATTCGGCCAGCGTCGTACTAATTTCCCGCGTTACCCGCGCTGCATAGCGACTAGGATCGAGACTCAGCGGATCTAACCAGACTTGCCGCAACCGCTGTTGAATCACCGGATCACGCAAATCCTCCAGGCGAATTCGGTGATGGCCGGGATCCGGGAAGGGCGTATAAATTCCCCCGGAGCCGGTGAATTCAGCATACAACTCAATCACCCGGCCCACATCGGTCAGGATCATCAACGGCGGGCGACCTTCCTCGGCAGGCAAATTCCGCACATACCGATCCGCCTGATGATGCGCCGCCAGTAAAGCCTGACTCCAACCCGGTGTGTTCAACGCCAGACCGGTCTGCTTGGCCTCCAGCACAAAATGCTGGCGGTAATACAGATCGATAAAGCCCTTGGTCACGCCGCCGTCGGGATGGCGGATGTCCACCCGCCGCTCGAACACATAGGCATTTTGGCGCAGATCATCGGAAGCCGGTTCCGGTAACGGTACGTCCAGCGCGGCGCACAACCCGGTCAGAAACAGTTGATAATTGGCGCGTTCCGAGCCAGTGGCCTGGCTCCAGCGGGTGATGAAGGCGTCTATGAGGGCAGAGTCCAGGGCGGGCGGGTCAAAATGTCCATCCTTGGACAAGGCAGCGTAGCGTGCGGCGTCGGGATGGTTCGGTAGAACCGGCGTCCAGCCGGTTTTAGGCGGCCAAGCGTTCAATAGTGGGTTGTGCGCTGAAATCGATGTCGATTTCGCCGCTACCGTGGGCGCGGAGTTCCTGATAAGTGTACCGACCGATGCCTTCGCCGGGTTTTAAATCTTCACGCACATCACCAATACATCCCGTTTCGGGGTCTTCCAGTGTGGTAATGAGGCTAATTCCACCATCACGACGAACCGTCATAAACGAAATCATGACTTTTTCTCCAAAAGAGCCTGCAATACCCGTGCAGTAGCAGGGAAAACCCGTTTGATATTACCCACGGTTTTGACCGCTTTGGCAAATTCCGGCAATTGATCCAGGGCCGCCGCAAAATCCAGATGGTTAATCGACTGGGCAATGGGCGCATAAGCCGAATCCAGCGCTGACCCGGCCAAGCGGGCTTCAAGATCAGTGCTGACCCTGCGCGCCTTGATCTGACCCATTTCCAGCAACCCGGTCAGGTGTTCCAACTCAACCACCAGTTCCGCTGCACGGTCGCTGGACAGTTCAGAACGGTCGCCACTGCCGGCGACGGTCGCGGCTGACCCGGTATCTTCCGAGGGGCACAAGGGCGCAATCACCGTTAGAACTTCACTTAGTGCGGTCTGGAAAGCCAGCGACAAGGTTGCATCCTGCTGGCGTAATTGCTGCTCGAACTGTTCAGCGCATTGATGCAACGCCTGAGCGCCTACGATCGGTGCCAGTCCCTTGATGTTGTGAACGATCCGAATCGCCGTCTCAAAATGCCGTTGCTGCAAGGCTTCGGTTAATTGCTCAGGCGCTTTGGCAAAATCAAGATGGAAGCTGATTAACGCCCGTCGTAACAAGTTCCAGTCATTACCGAGGTTTTTTGCCGCACGGGCAAGATCCAGTCCCGGCAGGGTGAAGGTCGCCTCTCCATCCCTGCTATCGCCCACGAGGAGGGAGGGGGATTGACGCACGGGAATCCATTGGACCAGCACATCCGCCAGTTGGAAGGGATCAATGGGTTTGGCGACATGATCGTTCATCCCGGCGGCTTCGCTGGCGCGATAGTCTTCAACCAGCGCTGCCGCTGTCAGGGCAATGATCGGCACCGTTTGCCCCTGCATCCGAATCGCTTGGGCGGCGGCATAGCCATCCAGTTCCGGCATCTGCACATCCATGAGAATCAGATCGAAAGTCTCAGTCGTCGCTTTGTGTACGGCCACCCGTCCATCGCTCACCGTCTCAAACGACAATCCCATCTTGTCAAGATACGCGCCAACCACCATCTGATTCGTCTTATTGTCATCAGCGACCAGCACCCGCGCCCCGCGAATGGGCGCAACTCGCTCGCTTAATTGCGCCAGACTGCCGCGCCCGGCGTGATCAGCGCTCCTTTCCAGACGCTTGACGGCTGGCGAGTGAATCGCCTCGGTCGCGGCATAGCCCAAGCGCGCCGTAAACCAGAAAGCGCTGCCCTGACCGGCGATGCTGTCTACGCCGATGTCCCCGCCCATCAATTCCACCAACTGCTTGCAAATGCTCAACCCCAGGCCGGTGCCGCCATAGTGGCGCGTCGTGGACGCTTCGGCCTGCTGGAAGCGAGTAAACAGCCGCCCTGCCTGTTCCGGTGTCAGACCGATCCCGGTATCGCGCACGGTAATTTTCAGCAATACCTTCTGATCGACCGGCGGCTGACTATCAACCTGCACCTGAATCTCCCCCTGTTCGGTAAATTTGAGGGCGTTGCTGATCAGATTGTTGATGATCTGACCGAGGCGCAACGGATCACCGTGCAGGATCGGCGGCACGTCCGGCTCCACCGTGAAGTCCAGTTTCAGATGTTTTTCTTCAGCCCGGAACGCGAACAACGACCGAGCCGCGTCGAGCAGATCGTCGATACGCAGCGGAATGGCTTCAACCTCCAGGCGACCCGCTTCAATCTTGGAATAATCGAGAATATCGTTCAGCGTACCCAGCAGATGCGTGGCCGCCAGATAGATCCGGTTCAGATAGTCGCGTTGTTCAGGCATAAGCTCGGTATCGAGGAGCAGGTGCGATAGCCCGATCACCGTGTTCATCGGCGTGCGAATTTCGTGGCTCATATTGGCCAGAAACTCGCTTTTGGCCGCGCTGGCGGCTTCTGCAGCCTGCTTGGCCGCCTGTAATTGGGTTTCCAGGGTCAACCGCTCGGTAATGTCGATCACGAACGTAACCTTGCGGAATCGGCTATCCAGACCCTGAACCCGGCAGGCGTCGGCAAAGATCGTGCGCGGAATACCATCACGCGGCAGCACGGACCATTCGCCACGGATTTCAACGCCGTCCACAATAAAATCCTGATGCAGCGCGGTCATGATGGCACGGTTCTCGGGCGGCACGATCATCGTAAAGGGTTGTCCGATCAGTTCGGCGGCGGAATAGCCGTAAAAGCGCTCGTAAGCTGGATTGACATATTCAAACAGGCCGTCTTCCGTCGTGATGCAGATACCGACCGGCGTGGCATCGATGATGGCGCGGAATTGATTGGTGGAGACCACAGCGAACGCGGAAGCGTCGCTGAGCGAGTCTTCCGCCAATCGGGTGAAGGAGAGGAATGTCATTCTTTTTAGCTCTTATTCAGCGGACAATTCAGGAGTAGCCGCTACCGCTTCCCGCAGTAACTGGCTTGCTCGGTCGAAATCAAAGGCGTTCAGGGCGTTCCAAAACCCCTCGGTTCGACCTTGCAGCACCGGCTCCAGGACGGTGTGCGACTCTTCCCACAGGAGTTGCGCCTGAAAATCACCATCGGCAAGCAGTTTATCCAGATAATCGATGACTACTTTGACCTGCGGCCAATCGATGACCGTGGCTACCTGCGCGTTCATGGCAGGCCGGGGGCTGACCGCCAAACGGACGCTAAACCAGAAGCGGCTACCCTGGCCGGGGGTGCTGATCACACCGATGTCTCCCGCCATCAGGGACACCAGTCGCCGGCTCAGAGCCAATCCCAGACCCGCGCCGTTATACCGGCGGGTGTACGAGTTATCCCCTTGGCTGAAGTGCTCAAATAACCGGGTCTGCTGTTCGGCAGACAGTCCGATCCCCTGATCTTCGACCTCGAAACACACCAGCGCCGCATCCTTGAACGCCTGAACCTGGCGAACTCGAACCGTGATGCGCCCGGACTCCGAGAACTTGACCGCGTTGTTCAACAAGCTGCCGAGAATCTGATTGAGGCGAATCGGGTCGCCTTTCAGCATAACGCACAGTTCGGGATCGACCTCCCGAACCAGTTCCAACCCCTTGCTGAGCGCACTGTCGCGAATCTCATGTTCAGCATGATCAAGCAACGCTTGCACGTTGAAATCGATGGTTTCAATCTGGAATCGCTCAGCTTCAATTCTGGAGAGATCCAGCAGGTTGTTGATCAGGCTGAGCAGATCGCGGGAGGCTTGGCGCATATTTTCCAGGAGGGTTTGGGCGTGTACGTCCTGGAGACGACGACCCAGCAAATAAGCAAATCCGTTGATATGGTTCATCGGGGTTCGCAGTTCATGGCTCATATTAGCCAGAAAGGCGCTTTTTGCCCGGTTCGCGCTCTCCGCCTCATCACGGGCTTCGGCCAATTCACGGGTTCGGGCGTAGACCCGTTCCTCCAGATGATCGCGGTGCTGAGCCAGTTCGGTATTCGCGAGAAGCAACGCTTTGGTGCGCCGTTCCAGTTCAAGATGCAACCGGATGCGCGACCGCACGACCGCTTGATGGATCGGTTTATGGATAAAGTCCACCGCCCCGGCATCCAGTGCGGCGGTTTCGCTGTCGATATCGGTGCGGGCGGTGACAAAAATGACGGGAATATTGCGAGTAGCCGGGTTATTTTTAAGCGCCGTGCAGACCGCATAACCGTCCATCTCCGGCATCATGACATCCAGCAGGATCAAATCCGGGGTGGGCATTTTCGCCAGCACCGCCAGCGCTTGACGTCCCGAGGTAGCGAAGCTCAACTCATAGTCATCTTCCAGCATTCCCAGCAGAATTTCGATATTAGCCAAGGTGTCATCGACGATCAGAATACGCGGCGGTGTGGTCATAACCTGCCCCCGTTGGGTTGTCTGTCAAATCCTGCAATGAAGCCGGTGCGGTTACCCGAATTGCGCGAAAAGCCTCGGCCTTCAGGCCGGGGATGAATAGCGCGGCGAACGAAGTTCGCCTTCCTTTTGGTTCGCATAGTCG
>JAIFNF010000007.1 GCA_020047885.1 Gammaproteobacteria bacterium
CAGACTGCCGATTTAATCCTCATTGAGGGCGTCATGGGCCTGTTCGATGGCACGCCCTCCAGCGCCGATCTTGCCACCCACTTCGGCGTCCCGGTGCTGGCGCTGATCAACGCCCACGCCATGGCGCAGACCTTCGGAGCGGTCGCCCACGGCCTAGCGCACTATCGTCCCGGTCTGCCCTTCGCCGGGGTGCTGGCCAATCGCGTCGCCGGCCCTGGCCATGCGGCGTTGCTGGCCGAAAGCGTGTCACCGGAGATTCGCAATTACGGCTGGTTGCCGCGTGACCGTGAAATGACCCTCCCCGACCGGCATCTGGGCCTAGTGCAGGCCGCGGAAATTGCTGATCTGGAACAGCGTCTGGACGCCGTCGCTGCCCGCATTGGGCAAACCGATTTGGCGGAATTGCCGCCGCCCGTCACCTTCCCCACGATCACGATGGAACCGCTCCTGCCACTGCTCAAGGCGGTGCGGATTGGCATCGCCCGCGACCTGGCGTTTGCATTTCTGTACCCGGCGAATTTGGAGACGTTGCGGGCGCTGGGTGCGGAATTAACCTTCTTCTCGCCACTAACCGACGCCGAATTACCGGATGTCGATGCCCTTTACCTGCCCGGCGGCTACCCGGAACTGCATCTGGAGACGCTGGCGGGCAACACGTCCCTGCGTACCGCTATACGCCAGCATCACGAAGCGGGTAAGCCCATTTACGCGGAATGTGGCGGTCTGCTCTATACGCTGGAATCGCTGGCGGATAAGGAAGGCCATCGCGCCCCGATGCTCGGCCTGTTGCCCGGCCACGCCGCGTTACAGGGAAAGTTGGCGGGATTGGGGATGCAATCGGTGACGTTGCCGGAAGGCGAATTGCGCGGACATACTTTCCACCACTCCAAGCTGGAAACGCCACTGACCCCACTGGCTTATGGTCGCCGTCAGCGGGAGGGTCAACCCGGTGAAGCCGTGTACCGGGTCGGGCGACTCACCGCTTCGTATCTGCATCTGTATTTCCCCAGTCATCCCGAAGCAGTAGCCCGGTTATTCCTGCCTTAGAAATTCCCTGATCGGATGGGCGAAACGCTGAATCGGCTGATATTCTTCCTCGCGTTCCTGGCGGTTCATGCGCCTTGAACGTTTCGCCATTTCTCCTGTATCTTTTCCTGAAATCCACAAGCGGAGGCGATCTTCATGAATCCCCTGGCCTGGTATAACCCCGACGATCCGTATCCCGAAAGCGATGGACAACCCATGGCGGAAAACACCGAACAGTACGACTGGCTGGTCAAGATCAAGGAAAATCTCGAAATCCTCTTTGCTGACCGTGAGGATGTCTTCGTCGCTGGTGATCTGCTCTGGTATCCCGCACCGGATCGGGAACAGGCCAGCCCGATGGCCCCGGATGTGATGGTCGCCTTTGGTCGACCGAAGGGGCGGCGCGGATCCTACCGGCAGTGGGAGGAAGCCGACATCCCCCCACAGGTGGTATTTGAGATTTTATCGCCTTCCAACAGCCGCACGGAGATGGCGCACAAGCGCTGGTTCTACGAGCAATATGGGGTCGAGGAGTATTACATTTACGATCCCCGGTATCATCGGCTGGAAATCTATCAGCGGCAGGGGAGCCGCCTCAGATTGATGAAGCACCTGAACGGCTGGATCAGTCCACGCATGGGCGTTCGCTTCGTCTTGACGCCCGAGACGCTGGAGATGTACCACCCGAATGGCCAACCTTTCCTCAGTTCGGTGGAGCGAGCTAGGTTGGAATACGCCGCTGCCGAACGGGCGGAACACGCCGAGTCTGTTGCCGAACAGGAACGCCAACGGGCGGAACACGCCGAGTCTGCCGCCGAACAGGAACGCCAACGCGCCGAACAGGAGCGCCAACGGGCTGCGCGTCTGGCCGAGCGCCTGCGCGCCCTGGGGATTGACCCCAGCGATGTTTGATCCCCAGCGCCCTTCAGGCCACATCAAACCGATCAAACGTCATGGTGAACTGGCCGCGCCCCCGGGTCATGCCGCGCAGATCGGTGATATAGCCCAGCAATCGATCCAAGGCGCAATCACAGTGAATAAGGGTCAGATCGCCGAGCGTCGTGGTATCCCGAATGACCGCCCGGCGGGATTGCAAATCGCCCATCACCGTTCCCACGTCATGCTCAGGCACCACCACCTCGGTCGCCATGATCGGACGCAAAATCAACCCGCCCGCCCGCTGCAACGCCTTGCGCGACGCCTCCGCTACGGCGATGCGCAACGCCTGCGGGCTAGACAGCGCCCCGAACACTTCCACCTCCAGCACCCGCACCCGCACGTCCTGCAACGGCGCTCCCGTCGCTGGCCCATTGGCCAATATATCCCCGGCTCCGCCAGCCACCGCTTCCCGCTGCAGTAGCGACAATTCAGCACCCGTCATCCGCACCTGGGGTTCAGCCATCACCGTGACCCCAGCGCCCCGCACCAACGGCTCCACGCCCACTCTCGCCCAAGCCTTCATCTCCAGTTTCTTGCCATCCGGCTGTTCCATCACCCGGTGAAACAGGCTATCCGCCTCGGCGGCGCGTTCTATCGTCTCCCGGGTCACCACGTTAGGTTGACCCACCCGAATAGGGACATTGAATTCCCGTTGCAATCGCTCCCCGGCAATCTGCAAATGTAATTCCCCCATGCCGCGCAACACCCGCTGGCCGGTCTCCGCATCCTCCTCGACGCGCAGGGTCGGGTCTTCCTGCTGCAACTTGTCCAGCGCCTCCAGCAACTTCTCCTCATCTCCGCTGGAATGCGGCTCAATCGCCAGCCCCAGCACCGGTTCGCGAGTCTCAATCCGCTCCAGCCACAGCGGATGCCCCGGCGCACACAAGGTATCTCCGGTCGTGGCCCAACGCAGACCTGCGATGAGGACGATCTGCCCGGCGGTCGCTTCCTCCAGTCGGGTTCGATGATGCGCATCGACGTCAAACAACCGGGCGACCCGTTCCTGACGCAGCGTTCCATTCGGGCCGGGAATCGCCACATCATCACCCGGTTTCAACGTCCCGCGATACAGTCGCGCAAAGACATGGCGGCGGCCCTCCCACATCTGCACCTTGAACGCCAGGGCGGCTAACGGTCCAGCCGTCTCCATCGCTACGGCTTCCTCGCGACCATCCGTCCGGTGCGCCTGACTGGGCGGACGTTCGGTCGGCGATGGCAACAACCGCACCACGCTGTCCATCACCGGCTGCACACCCTGATTCCGCAACGCGCTACCCGCGAAACAGGGATACGCCTTACCCGCGAGGGTCGCCTGCCGCAGCGCCGCCCAAACCACTTCCGGCTCCGGCTCCTCTTCCGCTAACACCAACTCCGCTAAGGCGTCATCCATTTCCGCTGCCGCCAGCAGCAGATTCTCCCGCCAGGGCCGCATTCCCTCCCAGGTCACCGCATCACAGGGTGTGATTTCAACCGACTCGCCACGTTCCCCGGCAAAGCGCCAGCGGGTTTTGTCGATCAGATGTACCACCGTCCCGTCATAGTCGGGTAAAGGCACCGTCACCGCGACCGGCTCCACGCCCAACCGTTCCTGCACCGTGGCCAACGCCCGACTGAAATCTGCGCCGGGTCGATCCAGTTTGTTGATAAAAAATAGTGCGGGCAAGCGGAATCGGGTGCGTTGCCGCCACACGGTTTCCGTCTGTGGTTCAACGCCGCGCACCCCATCCAGCACGATCACGCACCCGTCCAGCACCCGCATCGATCGCTCGACTTCAATGGTGAAATCGACATGGCCGGGAGTATCGATCAACTGAATCAGATGCTCCCGCCAGGGCAAGCGAGTCACGGCGGCGGTAATGGTAATCCCGTGCGTTTGCTCCTCCACCATATAGTCCATGTGGGCCGCGCCCTCATGCACTTCGCCGATCTTATGGGAAACACCGGCGTAATACAGCATCCGCTCAGTCAGCGTGGTCTTGCCCGCGTCTACATGCGCGGCAATGCCGATATTGCGCACTCGCGCAAGGTCCGGGGACTTGGCCATAGAGGTTGTTCCCGTTCAGCCAATCTGCCGACATTCCAGATAAAACCGCTTCTCATCCGCTTCACCCATGGAAAAGGTCTTGCGGGGCAGAGCGCCATCGCGGATGACCGTGCGGAAGAAGTCGCTCTTGTCCAACGCCGGGAGATAAAAGCCGATATGGCCGGGTGGCGTACTGAGCTGTTCCAGCGCGTCTTCGCCATGAATATAGTCAATCCGGCTGCCGGGTTGCTGCGCCAGATAGTGATCGAGGAACGCTTGCAGACTGGCGACGGGTAAGGTCAACGATGGCTGATCAATCACCAGTACGCCATATCGTCCGCCGCTCAGAAACGCGATGGCCTGCTCGCTTAACGATGACTGCCGCTCCCGCCACGCCTGCTGCGCCGCGGGCCATGACGGGCAATCCAGGACGGTCAATATCGAACCTTGCGCTGCGCAGAATGTGGCCATATCCGCCAGCAAATGCGCCACATCAACGCCAAACAGCACCCGGTGAATCGCCTCGAACTCCAGCCCTTCATCGTGAAGATTCACCAGCTCCACCAGCGCATGACGAGCCGGATGGTTCATGATCGCCACTGGATCGGGCGCAGCGCGTTTAAGATTTTCCCAGATCATCTTGGCGGTCGCGAAGGAATGATTGCCGTCGCCCATCGCGTACAACATCACCGGTTCGTCGATAACCCCGTACCGGATATTGAAAGTCACCGGGTCGGCCAACCGACTGAGCTGTTCTACCACCCACTGAATCAGCAGGGGATGATCCACCCGCCAGCCGCGCACTCGCCCACTGTTCAACATCAACTGAGCGTCATACAGCGGCTCCAGTGGCTCGGCGAACAGCGGTTCGATCACACTGCACTCGGGATCATCAATCAACACCATGACATGCGGCAATTCCAGCGACGCGTGTTCCCGCACCCGCACCCTGGGCGGCAACCGATCCACAATGGTGCCTTCCGTGGGCCGAATCAGGGGCTTTGCGCCGGGATTAAAGTCGTAATGTTCCAAATCCAGCGCGACCACCAGCCCGCGCCGGGTGCGTCCTCGTGCCGTCTCTCGCTCAATCAAGGCCAGTCCCGGCGGCTGGGGCGTCAGCACGCCTTCGGCCAGATAACGCTGCATGGTCTGCTGAATGGCGGCGATGCGTTGCGCCTCATCCGCTGCGCCTAAATAGACTTCCGGCAACATCAACCGTAAAGTCG
>JAIFNF010000158.1 GCA_020047885.1 Gammaproteobacteria bacterium
AGCGCCGGGGTCGCCATTTATGAATACGGCTCACCCATGCTGCACGCCAAAGTGCTGATCGTGGATGAACAGATCGCAGCAGTCGGCAGCGCCAATTTCGACAACCGCAGCCTGACACTGAATTTTGAAGCCATGGCGGTACTGTACGATGCGGAACTGGCGGTGCAACTGGCGCGCAGTTTTGCCACTGATCTGCACGGTGCCAGCCGCTACGTCAAACCCGGTCGGCGGGCGACGTTCGGTCAGCGTCTGGGCGAAGCCACTGCCCGATTACTATCGCCGTTGCTGTGAGATCGCCAGGTACTCACCAACAGCCAGGTCCAGGTCACCGCGAAACTTAACCCGGCCAGGATCACGAACAACCCGCGCCAATGGCCTTCTCGTGTTGTTCAGGATATTGCGCTCAAACTTAACACTGTCGCCAAAATGACGCCAAGATGGCGGTTATTTCATGCAGATCGTAAGCGTTCACATCCCCCCTTTGCTAAAGGGGGGACTGAGCAGTTACCTGTTTGAACCCTTTGTTTATTTTGTAAACCGTTCTAAACTGTACTCATCTTTAACAGAGAGGGATGTATCTGATGACGCGCTCAATACGGTTTTTGTTCATCGGGTTGACTTTGTTGTGGTCGCTGGTGCTGATGGTACCTCGTCCGGCCTTGGCGGCGTTCGAGACGACTACCGCCGATACGATCAGTTGGTTCTATGCGGCGGCGTTCGGTCGCACCCCGGTGCCGAACTCGAGCTTGCCGGATTATGGCGACCTGAACGGTCTGATCTTCTGGACGGATGCGTATCTGGCGGATGAGGGGAGCTTCGCCGGGGAGATGTACGCGATGGCCGATTTCTTCGCGTCCAGCGCCGAGTTCCAAGCGAATTATCCGGGGAACTTGTCGAATGCGGCATTCGTGACGGCGCTGTACAGCAACATGTTGAACCGGGAACCGGACACAGCGGGGTTTGATTACTGGGTCGGGCGCTTGAATGCAGGTGCTTCACGGGGGACGGTGTTGGCGGATTTCGCCAATTCGGCGGAAAACCAAGACAGCAATCCGGCCCGGAAGGCGGCGCTGGAATCGTTCATTGTGTTCATTGCGGCCGATGCAAACGGTACGATTACGCCGACCGAAGCGGGGCTCTGGCTAGCGGCGAATCCCGATCTCGATGGGGCGATCATTGATGGCGGGTCAAATGTCTTGACCGATCTGTACCCACGCATTGACTTTCTCAGTGACCAAACGCTGCTGTTCAATGGCATCGGTCAGAGCGCGAATCTTCAAGTGCGCGTCTTCGATGCCGCCGGTCAAGAAGTCCCGAATGCCCAAGTGAGTTGGTCGTCGTCAACGCCGGAGACGGTGGCGGTGGCGTCTACGGGTGGGTTGAGCGCCAAGGTGGATACGTTAGCCAACTGGAGCGGTCCGATCACACTGACGGCGACGTATGCGCCGCTAAATCTTAGCGCCCAGGCTTTGGCGGTGATGGCCACGCTGGCCCCGGAGACGGTGTTAGCCAGCAGTTCAGTGGTAACCACCATTGATGGTGACCGGGGGGCGCAACACCAGATCATCTTAGCGCGTACAGCGGAGACCGAACGGTTGCAGGTGGGCAAGATTCTGGTCACTGGTGATCAAGCGGGAGTCATGGTGCGGATTCTTCAGATCACGCTTGAGGCGGATCGGGTGATTTTATTGGTGGAACCCGCTGCGATTACTGAAGCGTTCAAGGATTTGGATCTCGTGGTTGAGGGGGAACCGGTGCGGGTGACAATAGATGCCACTCCACAGGGTGCCACGGTCACGATCCGCTCGCGGGACGGACAACGGCAACTGGCGCGTCAAGTATTACCTCAGTCTTCAGTGCTAGAACTACTAAAATGCACGAGAGAGCTGAGATTGGGCCAGGATATGAGTGTTTCCGGGTTGACCTTAGAGAGTATATTAACTCCCCGGGCGGGACCGATCGTTAAGGACAATGAGCTGGTCGGTTTTATCGTCATGCTCGAAGGTAGTTTGGGCATCAAGGCCGGATTGACAGTGACCCCGTCAGTCAACGCCACATTTTCAGGAGAGTGCAAAGCCACACTGCCTGGAGTCCCGTTGCCGTCAGTGCCGATCGGCGTTTTCGGGACAGGCGCTTTTACATTGACCCCTGAAATAGGTATTAATCTCACCGTCAATTCCGGGCGAAGCATGGTTTATTTTGGTTCGTCTCTGGAGAGAAAATGGTCTTTCAAGGCGGGAATGCGTTACACCTCTACGGGGGGCTGGGAGTCCATTAGTGAATCGTCCGTCTCCGGTGACTCCACCATTAAAACGCCCGGAAAGAACGAATTGACTGTGAAGGCTGGCCTATTTGTCAAGCTCAGAAGTGGTTTAAGTTTCGCCTTAGGTCGAGGGCCTTTTTCGGTAGGAATTCTGGACATTGATTTCCTGAATCTCAGCGGTGGACCCTACGTTCAATTCAGTCTCCCATATCCGACGGAATTCATTGAGCAGGCCTATGCCGGTCCTACAGCAGAACTCGGCGTCGAAGCCAAAGCCAGCGCTCAACTCAAATATGCCATTTTCGAGGGCACGATTTCCAAATACCTGCCCTTTAAGTTGACATTTGGAAGTGATTGGAGTTTCGACGTTTTTTCTGAGCAAATGGTGATTTGGAATACCCCCAAACCCACCGGTAGCGTGACGTGTATTCCTGGCTGTAGCACCTTACCTACGGACGGCACGGGGAGCATCACGTTCAAGGCGCAAGCCGATACCGTGGCGACGGGGCGCGTTGAATTCTGGGCCAGCAAAAATGGCACTTCCAAGTTGATTAAACTGGCCGAAGCGCCTTTTACGGGTGGGCAAGGCCAAGTAACCATCGCTTCCAGTGTGTTGGGTGAAGCCTATGATAAGGATGCTTATCCCATTTATTTGCGTTTGAAATTGGATGATGCCCTGTATGAGTTTACCCAGGTGCTTCCTCTGGCTTCTGAGGGGTCCATCGGTGTGCTCTTGATAGGCGGCGAAGACCAAAACTACGTCGGCCAGTCCGAATTTTGTTTCTCGGCAACCGCGAATTACGGGGCCAGAGGGAGTTGTGGCCAGTGCGCCACCGGCGCTACTTCGGCAACCTTGCAAAGTACCGGCGTCTTGACGATTAACAGGTCTCGCTTTCATTACGAAGTGACATGGGACGCATTGGGCAACTGCACGGCAGCGGGCGTGACCCTGAGGAGTCCACATCTGATCACCGGATCCGCAGCCAGCGGTAGCCTTTCTGCCTCCCGTAACATCACCTCGAACGATGGCACTGTGTTAGGCAATCTTGTTTTTAGCGGCAGTTACAACGCTACCTCCATGACTGCATCGGGTTCCACGAGCTATACGCAGCAATTATCCAGTGGACGGTTCATGACGGTTTCCTTATCGGACAACATTGTGCTTCAGCGTTCTACCGTAGGATTGGAAGCAATGCCAACATCGGCAGACGGGCTAATGCCGACCCTGCGTAGCTTGATCAACGATGCTCAAGCCTCTTTGAGCAGTCCGCAAACCAGCGCCGATGGTCGCGTGATCGTCTTCGCCACTGATGCGGCTCTGCTGCCCGAGGATAACAATGGCGTTTCGGACATCTACCGCTTCACCGTCGCCAAGGGTCAACTCCAGCGCCTGAGCCTGGGTTGGGACGGTCAACCGGCCAATGCCGCCAGCCACAGCCCGCGCCTCGATGCTTCCGGGCAACGGGTCGTGTTCCTCTCGGCGGCCACCAACCTGACGCCGGGCCTGCCGGGTACCGCTGACCAACTCTATCTCCACGACGAGCAGATCGGGGGCCTCCTCCGCCTGAGCGAAACGCCCAGCGGCGAACCCGCCGATGCCGCGATCACCCATCCGCTGATTGACGCGGCGGGTCAACAGGTCGTTTACCGCAGCACCGCCCATAACCTGGCGGACGGACCGGGCCTGTACCGGTATGACCTGCGCTCTGGTCTGCGCCAACCCATCGCCGTTGACGAACAGGGTCAACCCGATCCACGCGCTGATGTTCCAGCAGCCGACGCGGCTCTGGCGCTCATCGCCTACCAGCGACCCGTCGCCAATGGTCTGGGCGCGGAATCCACGCAGGTCTATCTCTACGACCCCGCGAAATCCGCGGCTTTGCAGGTTAGTGAGTTCTTCGATGGCACCGGTCAATCGGTTGCTGGATGCTGCGCCAGCGTCAGCCCGGACGGCGGTTATCTGGCCTGGCGGGAAACCACTGCGGATGGCGAACGGCGCTTGATCCTGATGGAACGGGCCAGCGGGCGGAGGATGACCCAACCTTGGCCGCAAGTTGAAGCCTTGGCCGAGCAAGCACCGGTGTTCCGTAACGACAACCGTGAATTGTGGTGGGTTGCCCCGCTGCAAAGGCCGGGGAGCGAACCGGTGTTGCAACGGATGCAAAACCCGCTGATGGAGGCGGCGCGGTAAGCGGCAATCAATCGGCGGGTTACGGGCTGTCGCCCTAACCCGCCCTACGTCTACCTTTCCGGGAACCCAACATTTTATTTTTAACCCAAAGGCTTACTAAGGATCTATCATGCTTGAAATTGAATATATGACTGATAAAAATGGGCAACCTAAAGCTGTCGTTATTCCGATAGAACTTTGGAGACAATTACTGCCTGACAAAGACCTGTCTTTTGAAGAATTATCCGAAAAAATAGAAAATTACTGTCTTAATAATGCAATGAACGAGGCTCAACACACCCCATTATTGAGTCGTGAGGAGGCTTTGAGATACTTAGAGGAATAGTCAAGATGGAAACTCAGTATCGACAATCCTTTCTTCGAGATATGAAAAGGTTGAAGAGCCAAGCTATTTATACCCCGATATTCACACTTGCTTTTACGCTCTTACCCGCAGCAAGCTCTCTGAGAGAAATTGCTGATGTAAAACCCATGACCGGTTACCCAAATCGTTATCGCATCCGCATTGGCAATTATCGTATAGGGATCGAACTACAAGGTCATACGGTTGAAATGATGCGCGTCCTCCATCGCCGGGAATTCTACCGCTATTTTCCGTAGCTCCGTCGGTTGGGTTGCCGTCCTTTTGGCAACCCAACATTCTTAGCAACAAATGCTGAGATGCAAATTTATGAAGCAGGTTAAGTCAGAAATGGCGGACGAACTTCGCCCTGAATATAAAAGGTCAGACTTCGGGGAAATTGTGCGTGGCAA
>JAIFNF010000202.1 GCA_020047885.1 Gammaproteobacteria bacterium
TCACCGGCACTGGCATCACCTGCGGGAGTGACTGCACCGAAAGCTATGCCAGTGGGAGCATTGTGACTCTAACCGCCACGGCAACCAGCGGTTCGACCTTCGCCGGGTGGAGCGGCGATTGCTCGGGTACTGGTACCTGTTCAGTCACCATGAGCGCCGCCAAGGCTGTCACTGCGACTTTCAACCTGACAAATACCACCTCCGCCGATGCGGTGGGCGTCTTCCGGGCCGGAACCTGGTTTCTGGACGCCAACGCCAATGGTGCCTGGGATGGTTGTCAGCAAGACGGGGGGTTGGATCTGTGTCTGTATAACAGCTTTGGCACGACCGGCGACCGACCCGCGGCCGGCAACTGGGATGGCAGCGCCAAGAGTTCCATCGGCGTCCTGCGTTCCAATACCGGCGAATGGTTTATTGACCGTAATGGCAACCGCCAGTGGGATGGCTGTGGAGTGGTGACTGGAACGGCACCGGGTTCGCCAAAATCGGGGTGTTCCGGGCGGGCCAATGGTACCTGGACGCGAACGGTAACGGCATCTGGGACGGCTGCACCATCGAACTCTGTCTGAACTTCGGCACGAGCGGCGATCTGCCGGTGGCCGGTAACTGGGACGGCGGAACAAAAGCCGGCGTCGGCGTCTTCCGGGCCGGAACCTGGTATCTCGACTACAACGGCAATGGGAAATGGGATGGCTGTCAACAGGACGGCGGCCTGGATCAATGTCTGTATAACAGCTTCGGCATCGCCGGGGATTTGCCGGCAGCGGGCGATTGGAATGGCGATGGCAAAGCCAAGGTCGGGGTGTTCCGAGCTGGAACCTGGTATCTTGACTACAACGGTAACGGGGCTTGGGATGGCTGTGGGATTGACCGCTGCTACGTCGGCAGCTTCGGCATCCAGGGCGACTTACCGGTAGCCGGTAAGTGGTAAACGACCGGGGTTGGAGAACCGTCTTCCCGGTGATCCAACCCTCGGTTTCGGCGGTGGCCTTGGCGGCCCAAGACCCTGGGCCGTCGCCTCAAGCCTCCTCCACTTCAAACCTGACCACATTGCGTTCCACGCGGCTGAATTCTACCCCGATCTGATAAATCGGCTGGCCCAGCGCCCGATATTTCTCCGCATAGCCCCGATCCTTGATCTGCTGCAACGCCCGCCCGTCCGGGACCAGTTCCACAACTTTGAACTCAAACAGATAAATCCGACCCTGGAATTTGACCGTCATATCAATCCGCCCCTGATTCGTCGCGTCTTCCAGAATAATGTCCAGCCCCAGTGCGGCGAAATAGCTGTAGAACACGCTGGCGTAGTAGCCTTCATAGCGGCTGATCGGGTTCGTGTCGTACCACTGATGCGGAATCGTGGCGAAGAACGCCCGAAACAGGTCTTTCATCCCCGCGACATCATTGGCCAGCAGTAAATCCAGCAGACGCAACCGCTGCGCGAAACTCCGACTGGCATCGTCTGTATAAACCCCCAGCAGGCTGGCGTTGAGACTGGCTTCGACCTCATGGTTGGGATAGCCCAGGGTGTACACCCAATACCCCCGGATGAGTTCCTCGGCTTTGTGCAGGGTCAGATAGCCGGTTTGAAACAACAGCGCTTCCGTCGCAATGTGCTCCACGTCAAACGCTGAGAGTAGCTCCATCCCGGTGCGCATCCGCGCCAAATCCGGGGTAAAGAAGCCGCGTTCCACCAACAGGTTAATCAGAAAACTCGGCGTCCCGGTTTCAAACCACCAAGGGCGGAATTCGCGTTTGTCAAATAGCAGCAACAGATCGAAGGGGTTATAAACGGCTTCCCCGGTCCAGCGGTAGCCGTTGTACCAGCGACGGATTTCGTCCCGATCCAGCCCCGGCCATTCTGGCGCAAACACCGTGTCCACATCCGTTTCGGTATAGCCACAGATGGCCGAATAGCGGGCGTCAACGGTAATATCGATCAGATTATTCAATCCGGAGAACAAGCTGACCTTGCTGAATTTCGACACGCCCGTCAGGAAGGCGAAGCGCAGATAGGCGTCGCTATCCTTGATGATGGAATAGAGGTTGCGGAGTCCGTCACGCATGGCCAGAGCGGTCTCGCGGTCGGTCAGATTATCCAGAATCGGCTTATCGTATTCATCGACCAGCACGACCACCCGCTGGCCCGTCCTGGCTTGGGCGCGCCGGATCAGTTCGCCAAAGTAGCCCACAATATCCAGACCATCCGGCAGGGTCAGACCGAGCGCTTCGGCGTTGATCCGCAAAAGATCGACAATGCGTCGATCCAGTTCCGCACGGTTGTGTAGCACGCCCCCGCCGAAGCTGAAACGGATCACCGGATGCTGGATCGACCAATCCCATCGGCCATGAAGGTACAGACCCTGAAACAAGGGTTCGTTGCCCTCAAACAGTTCCTTCAGGGTGTCGAGGAACAGGCTTTTGCCGAACCGGCGTGGACGGGAGAGGAAGTAATATTTGCCGCCCTGGATCAGGTGATGGATAAAAGGCGTTTTGTCGACGTAGTAGTAATCCCCGCTGATAATTTCAGCGAAAGTCTGAATGCCAATCGGCAGTTTACGGCGGGTATTGGACATGGGCGGCAGTCCGAGATGAGGTATAGCATTGATTTTAGCATGGGTTGGCTGGTGCCGATGCACCAACGAACCTCGGCTTTGCCGAAAACCCGGTCAGGTGGGAATGGCCTTCCGCAGCAGAAAATAGAAACATCCCTCCTCCTCCCGCACCTCCAGCAGGGTATGGCCTGCTTGTTGGCTGAAGGTCTCAAAATCCTTGACGGAATCCGGGTCGGTTGCGATCACTCGCAGGGTCTGACCGCCGCGCAGACCCGCCAGCGCTTTCTTGGCTTTGAGAATGGGTAGCGGGCAATTCAGCCCGGAGGCATCAAGTTCGGCGTCGATAGAGATCATGGCGGCCATCATTCAGGGCAAGTTCAGGGCGCGCATTGAACCATGCTGATCGGGGCAGGGGCAAATCCTGGAACCCCCTACCGGCGATTCAGTCTCATTGCCTACCTTATCCTCTGTTGTGGAAATTCCATGCGCCATCGCTTGCTGCCTGTCACGCTCAGTCTGCTGCTCGGTCTAACGCCGGTCGTTCCCGCGACCGCCCAATCCATTCAGTTGCCGGACATCGGCGATCCGGCCAGCGTCTATTTCGGCGCTGACGACGAGCAGAAACTGGGTCTGGACATCATGCGACGGTTGCGCAATCGGGGCGCGGTGATGGAGGACGTACAACTCAATGAGTACCTCAACTCCATTGGCCAGAGCATCGTCACTTACGCCGACCACAACGGCGCACCCTATACCTTCTTCATGGTGCGCGATTCCAGCATCAACGCCTTCGCCATGCCGCACAATTTCATCGGCATTAACGCCGGCCTGTTGCTCAATACCCAACGGGAGGATGAGTTAGCCGGGGTCATCGCCCACGAAATCGCCCATGTCTCGCAACGCCATATTGCCCGTGCCATTGGCGACATGAAGCGCATGAGCTTGCCCCTGGCAGCAGCGATGCTCGCTGGAGCGGCATTGGCGGCAGCCAGCAAACAGGCGGGATCCGCGGCGATGGTCAGTTCCCTGGCGGCCAGCGCGCAACATCAAATCAGCTTCACCCGCACGAATGAGCAGGAAGCCGACCGCATCGGGATGCAGTTATTGGCCAATGCCGGTTTTGACCCCCAAGGCATGACCGACTTTTTCAGCAAACTAGAACGCCTGTCGAGCGGCGAGGCGCGTAACCAGATTCCCGATATGCTGCGCACCCATCCGCGCCCGGAAAGCCGCGCCGCTGACACGCAGGATCGCCTCCCTATTCCTGCGATCCGCCGAGCCGGGCCTCGTGACCGAAACGCCTATCCTCTGGCCAAGGCGCGCACTCTGGCGTTGCTGACCGAAGACAACCATACGCTGATTCGGGAACTGGAAACCCGCCTGGCCAAGGGCGATTTCACGAGCGAAACGGCTGAACGGTATGCCTACGCGATAGCGCTCCGGCAGGCGGGCCGCTATGCCGAGGCTCAACAGCAGATCGATCGGCTACAGCGTAGCGACCCGGATCGGTTGGCGTTCCGGATTGAAGCTGCGGAAATCGCCCTGGCCCGTGGCGACCGGGCGCAGGCCGGGCGACTGTTTGAAGAAGCGCTACGGCTTTATCCTGATGATTTCACCCTGGCCATGCATTACGGCCGGGCACTAGGCAGTCAGGGCGACCCGCAACGCGCCATGCGCCTGTTGCAACCGCACTTGCGCCGCCGCCCCAATGATCCACAGTTGTATGCGGTTTACGCGCAAGCTGCCCAGCGGGCGGGCGACCGGGCCGAAACGCACGCGACCATGGCTGAATATCATTACCTGAATGGCGAACTGCTGGCGGCCATCGAACAGTTGGAAATCGGCTTGCGCAATCCCGGATTAACCCCGAATCAGGAAGCCCGGTTACGCGCCCGGCTTAAACTGTTCCAGGCGGAAGCCGTTGCTCAGGATCTACCGGTGCCTAAACGGACGTTACCTTAACAACCGACCGGACGAACCATGCCCAGCGACCGGCGACTTCAAACCTCCATTCTGCAAGAACCCGGAGATTGCGCAATGACTGAAGAAAGGAAAAAGGATTTTGTCGAAAGACGAAAGGGGCAAGACCGGCTGCTGCGGATCATGAGCGGGTTAGGCATTGTCGGCTGGGCCTCGCTGCTGGTGGTCATGGTGGTGATGGATCGGGCGAAACCGGATGATCCCACCTTCATGCCCAGTGAACGCATTTTTCAGATGACCGGCACTCCCTATCACCTGCGGACGACCTGGGATCAGGGTCTGCTGACTGCCATTTTTTATCTGTTAAGCGTCGGTCTCGTTCTGGGGATCATCGGTCTGGTCGTCAATTCCCGGCGGCATCAACGGCGTGGCGATTATTACCGGATTCATCTGGTGCTGTTGACCGCCATCTCGGCCATCGGTGTTGTCTATTACCTCATTTTCTGATGACCCCCGGCCCGCCTGCATGGGCAACGGCATCCTGTTCGTCAAACGGGAGCGCAGCGACTGCTGTTACCGCATTCCCTTCGGCTCTGAGAGCATCTGTACCTGTCCGATTCGCAAGGAACGCTATCCACCTGCCACAGGGGCTGTCCCTCGTCGGTATAGGCATCCGGGGGCGGGATGAGGCACGATCTCAAGGGCCTGAGGCATCGCCAGGGTTGGTTCATCGTGCATGGCTTACCCTTTACCGGTGCGCTTTCCGAAAGAGCGTCATCAGGGCGACCTGACGCGGCCCCGGTTGCACCGTAAAGCGTTGCCCGGCAGTCAGTGAACCCGGGACCGACACCGCCAGATAAAAGCCGCAGTAGCCGGTTTGCGCCATGAGCTTTGTCACTTGCCGGTGGCCCATCCACGCATTGAACTTGGCGCACGGTTCACGGGGTTGGGTGACGCGCAGCACCGTTGCATCAACCATGACATTTTATTCCGTGGCTGATTTCCTGCTTCACCGAGGCCGGTTTCACCGGAGTCTTGCGACCTCGGCCAGT
>JAIFNF010000037.1 GCA_020047885.1 Gammaproteobacteria bacterium
TTCAGCATGGAAGACGAAATTCGCTACCTGTTTCCCTCAGTCGACGGGAGCGAGCTGTGTTCAAGGTGGGATATGCAGGCGACGCCGCCCGACATCCTCATCACCAACATTTCCATGCTGAACGCCATGCTGGCTCGTGAAGTCGATGCGCCGATTTTCGACCAGACCCGGCAATGGCTAACGACGCATGAGGACGCCTACTTTTTCCTGATTCTGGATGAATTGCACCTGCAACGCGGCTCGGCGGGCACCGAAGTCTGCTATCTGTTGCGCCTGTTGATCGAGCGATTGGCACTGCAAGCCCCTGAACACCGTCATAAATTACGGATTCTGGCCTCCAGCGCTTCTTTGCCCACCGAAGGCACAGAAGGCGAGGACAGCCTGACCTATCTGTGGGATATGTTTGGGCGCATGGGTACGCACTCGCAACCCGGCCATGCGGGATTTACCGCTAAAAGCCAGTGGCGCGACGCCGTGATCCTTGGTGCAACGATCCACCTCGCCCCAGCAAACCGTCATCCACTGGATGCAGCGCCATTTATCCGTTTTCTCCAAGCATTTTGGGACGGTACGCCTGAACATCCAGCCCGGTATCGCCAACCCATTGACTTTGTTGAGGAGTGGCAAATAGTCCATCAGGCCTTATTGCCCGCCCGCCCATCAACCGATTTGCCTACGCTCGTTAGCGAAGCGGTCACCGAGGCCGCTTGGCGGTTAGCCGACGCCTGTTGGTCAGAAACCGATGGCCGGGTGCGGGCAACATCGTTGATGGTGTTGGCCAAGCGACTGTTTAGCCAACCCGATGACACGGCGTTACTGGCGTTGCGTGGATTGCTGGTCGTTCGGGGTATGACTGACGGGTTGCCATTGTCATGGCTCCCATCAGCGGCGGATTTACCGACCTTCCGACTGCACATGTTCTTTCGTGGCCTGGAAGGACTATTTGCACCGGTGATTCCCCAGGAATATCCGGCAGAGATTCCGATTGATCGTCGCCGTTACGCCGGTCCCCTGCATATCGAACCGGGACAAAGCCATGACACGAGTACCGGCCAACCTCGCCGCTTGCTTGAAGTGCTACGTTGCGAGTGCTGTGGTGAACTCTTTTTTGGTGGAATGCGTAGCGGCCACGATGTTGAAAAAGGCATTGAATTATCGCCAGCAGATCCTGAATTGGAGGGATTACCCGATACGGCGACTTTGCAAATGTTTGAAAATTTATCCCACGACCGGTATGCCTTATTCTGGATACCGACGCGAGCTGAGAAGCCCAATCCATTCAAAGTGGAGCCTGATGATTGGCGTCCAGCTCGGTTGAATCCTACGAATGCCCTGATTCAATTGAGTAAAGTGGGAGTCAGTGCGAAAGCCAAGGCAAATCCGGAAGGTTGGCTTTCTGGCTATCTTTATATGCGTGCTGCCGGTGTCGAAGATCGCCATAAACGGACTAACGCCGCTAATGGCACGGCTGTTCCTTATGCCTGTCCATCGTGCAGCATCAGTTATTTGGAACGAAAACCTGGTTTTTTACTATCACCTATCCGCAGTTTCCGCACAGGTTTTGCCAAGACCAGTCAGTTATTAGCTACAGAACTCTTTGATCTACTGCGCCTTGATCGTATTGATCCAAAAATCGTCGCTTTTTCGGATAGCCGCCAGGATGCTGCCCGCACGGCTCTGGATATTGAAAGTCGGCACCATGATGACACCCGGCGTGAATTGCTGGTCAAGGCATTACGAGCAATACCCCGTATAGATCGGGTAGTGTTGCAAAAACGCAAAAGGGAAATCCATGCCCAACTGGTTAAGGCATCTGGTAATGAAGAAATAGCGCTCGAAAAGGAAATGGAAGAAATTCAGCGACAATTGAGAAGCGCTGACACATCAGGCGATGACTCCATCGCTATTCGTGATTTGGTGGGTGATCCTTCTGAACCCAACTATGTCGGACGGGCTGAAAATCGCATTGTTTTTCCACAATTAATCCGGGAATTTGTGCGGATTGGCTTACACCCCTCTGATCCTGCGGGCGTTGCTGAGATTAAGGGTTTCCTGTGGCACGATTTGTTCCATGAAAGTAATAGTGTTGTCGACTGGCGCGATTCCAGCGGTGATGAACAAAAAGACCTGAATGAAGCGCGCACCGAGGTTATCACTAAGATTCTAATCTCATTGGTGCAAACAGTTTTTAACCGAACCTACTTTTCACTGGAAGAAACCGGACTGGCCTACCCTTGCTTGGCGAGCGCACCAGGCTGGAGTGGGCGCATGGGTATTCTTGACGCATTTCTGCGAGTATTCAGCGATGGTTATCGTCTTTATGGTGATTATGATCCATGGGCAGATCCAAATAATCCCCGAAAAGTATGGATTGAAGCCAGGGATATTAATAAAAATCACCGAGTGCGCCAATTTGCGCAGAAGTTATGGCCGCCAGGCGAATGGGATCAACGTCTCAATGAAGTTCTCGAAGCCTTCAAAGCTGTTGGTCATGCTAATGGTCTGATTTCTGTTCCCAATGTCCGTCTCCGCTTGGTTGAATCAGACGCTGACGCCTGGCGCTGTGAAGGTTGCGGGCGCGTTCATTTGCACTATGGGGCGGGTTACTGTACCCGCTGCTATAAACCCCTGCCTAAAATTGCCAATATCACTATTGCCGAGTTGCGCCAAAGCCACCACCTTGCCAAACGGGTTGAACGGCATGATGAACATGAACCGTTCCGGTTGCGTTGCGAGGAATTGACTGGCCAAACCCACGATGGCGCTGAACGTCTGCGCCTGTTCCGGGGTATTGTGCTTTCGGAACAAGGCGACAATGCGCTGTATCGCCGCGCCCGGTTGGTGGATATGCTGTCCGTCACCACGACGATGGAAGTAGGCATTGACATCGATCCCCTGCAAGCGGTTTATCAAGGCAATATGCCGCCCCAGCGCTTTAACTATCAGCAACGGGTGGGTCGCGCGGGTCGGCGGCGGCAAGCCTATTCTGCCGTGCTCACTGTCTGCCGTGGTCGAAGTCATGACCTGCATTATTTCCGCCATCCCGAACGAATCACTGGTGATGCGCCGCCGCCGCCGTTTCTAACCAAAACCCAGGACACCATTGCCCAACGGTTTCTACGCAAGGCGTGGCTTTGCGCTGCATTCGCTGATTTACGCATTGAATGTGAGAATCGTGGAGAACCTTATCCGGGCGATGACATGACCCCGCCGGACATTCACGGCGAATTTCTGCCATCAACCACCTACTTCCAAGATGAAGTTTGGAAAAAACGCTTACGGCAGGCGCTTCAAGCCCGTGTTGTGTATCGGGACGCCATGGCCACTCATCTCTGTGCGGATTCAGAACTATCGGCTAAAAACCTGATGAGCGCCCTGTCCGTTGACGCACTATTGCGGGATATGGAAGGCATTGACCGTTCCTTGCTATCGGAGCGGGGTTTAGCGCATCTACTCGCCGAAGCCGGCCTGTTGCCCATGTATGGAATGCCCACTCGGGTACGTAATCTGTACTTGGGACCACTCCGGAAATCTGGCGACCAGCCTGGATGGACATGGGACACATTGGATCGGGATATCGAATTAGCGATTTATGAATTCGCCCCTGGTGCAACGCTAGTGCGGGACAAACGCAGACATCTTTGCGTCGGTTTTACTGGCTCCCTGCCGGATATTTACCGCATTCCCAAAAACTGGGAAATCAAACCCCATGACCCCGTACCATTCTCAGACATTTTTTACATGGCTGAATGTGACTATTGCGGGGCTTGGCGCGTTATGACGCAAAACACGCAACTTTTTGAATGTCAAGCCTGTGGCCATGAAATACCCCCGCTCGCCATCCATGAATGCCGCACTCCCAGTGCCTTTCGCACGGATTTTAGGCCGGATTCAGTCGACGAAGATGAACTACTATCCGGTCGTCATCGCACTGTCGCTGCGGAAGGTTGTGAAGTCGTGTTTGCCGCCATCAGCGACTGTAATCTTGCTTTCCATCTCAAACCTCGCTCCCAGATTTTCCAGTTGAACCGAGGCGCGTTAGATCGGGACGGAGTCTTTGGGGGATTTCAGGTCAGTGAACGGCGGGTTCCCTGCTATTTACCCAACCGGGATCGTGGTCGTTCATCCCATGTTCATTTGCTGAATCAATATGTTGGGGACGATCCCCGTTTCGCTAATTTGGGCAGGCGGATTGAAACAGCGCAGATACTTCGATCATTTTGGTTAGCAGCGCGCAAGACCACCGATTCACTGTTTATCGCTCCGACTCATCGCCCCTGGGGTTCGCGCATTCATCGCGTCGGTAAATCCGGGATTCTATCCGTCCGGGCAGCCGCCATTTCTGCGGCTTTTTTATTAGCTCAACGTGCTGCACTCGAACTTGACATCGACCCGGAAGAACTGGATGTGCTGGAACCCCGCTGCACCCGCAATAATCCGCAGGGTGATGAAATTCCCATGCTACAGATTGCCGATCAATTAGTGAACGGCGCTGGATTCTGTGAGCGCTTAGCGCAACCTAATTCCACGGGCCAACCGCTGATAGCCAGGATTATTGACTCCATTGTCCATGACTGCGCGAGTTATCCACTGGCGGATTTTCTATCGGCTGAGCATGTCGCTAGTTGCGATCAGGCTTGTTATCGCTGCTTGCAGCGTTATGGCAACCGCGCTTGGCACGGTTTGCTGGACTGGCGACTGGGTTTGACTTTCCTGCATCAATGTTTGGACGCTAACTTCATCTGTGGCCTTGATGGACAGTTTGACGCCAGTCCGGCATTGGCTGACTGGCCAGTACTGGCAGACCGCTATGCTACAGCTATGGCTCAACTGGGCAGCGACTCGGAAAGCATGACCTTGGATTCCGGATTATCAGCTTTTCGTCTATCTCCAACCAGGCCGTGGGTGTTGATTATTCACCCGCTATGGGATACCGAATCGCCAGTAGGTCTTTTTAAAGATGCCTTGGATAAACTGGATACTGTCCACTCCATCGATACCTTTGAATTAGCCCGCCGGTTATGGAAGACACGGCGAGACTTGTTGACATCTTCGGAGTAAACGGCTGTGAACAAACTCCCCATCGGTATCCAGACCTTCCGCGAAATTCGCGAGGAAGGCCACTGCTACGTGGATAAAACCCCGCTGATTGCCCGATTGGTCAATGAAGGCAAATACTATTTCCTGTCTCGTCTGCATTTGCCGGGCAGCGTGAATGGTTTACCGGACTGTACTTGGATACCCACTGGGACTGGAACCGCCGTGCGCCAGTCATCACCCTGGATTTTGGCGAGGGGATTCTGGATTCCCGGCCACGGCTGGATCAGCGGATTCGGCGGATGCTGGATATTCAGGCCGAAGCGCAGGGGTTCACGCTCCACCAGGAAGAAGCCAGCGACCGGCTGGAGGAATTGATTCTCAAACTGCACACGGCAACCGGCGAGC
>JAIFNF010000147.1 GCA_020047885.1 Gammaproteobacteria bacterium
GACGCCAGGATATGCGCCGCACTGGGCTGGTTCTGCCGATACTCATTCCAGAACATCATCGCCCCCGGATCATCGGCATTCACGATAAAAATATCCGCAGCTTCCGCGCTATCGGCTGACCATTTATAGGTGGTATCCTGACTACTCGCGACAGACAGAATATTGCGAATCATCCGGCGATCCTTTTCCGGAAACCCCAACACATTAACCGCCATTGCCTTCGACATAGCCTGGACTCCCCCTCTTGTTGATAGTAAACCGTCAATCCGCGTTGTTGAGCGGATACCTACGATGGCGCTTAATTGTACTGCTAATCGGGCTATCGCGCTCGTCGCTACCACTGGCGTTCCCTAATTCTACGAGGCGATTTATTTGATGAACATCCGTTTACTGATCAGCACCTGCCTGAGCCTGAGCCTGTCTGGACTGGCGGTTCCGCTGCAGGCCGCCACACCGGCGGTCACCGAACTGAATTTGATGACCGGCCGTGAAGCGGGCACCTACTATCAGATGGGGCGCGATTTGAAAAAACTGGCCAGTCAACATCAGATCGATTTGGCGGTCATTCCTTCGGCGGGTTCGCTGGAGAATATTTTCAAGGTTTATGAATATCCCAGCCTTCAACTAGGCTTCAGCCAGTTTGACAGTTTGAGCCTGGTCGCCATGGAAGCGGCAGTCGGCGAGGATGAAGACAGCGTGGAACTGGGCAAGGTCGCCAACTCGCTGCAACTAGTGCTGCCGTTGTTCTACGAAGAAGTCCACGTCATCGCCAAGTCGCCGGAGATCAAACAGATGACCGATCTGAACGGCAAACGGGTGGCGCTGGGCGATGTGGTCAGCGGGGCTTATGGCACGGCAGCGACCCTGCTGGAGTTGTTGGAGATTAAACCTGCCGAAGAGCGGGATCTGGACGCAGTGACCGCCCTCGAAGCCCTGCGCCAGGGGGACATCGACGCCCTGATTCAGGTGGTTGGCGCACCCGCCCCATTGTTTGCCGGTCCAGTCGAGGGCACCAACGCGCTGCATCTGATTCCTATCCCCGTCTCCGAAAAACTGGCCAAGAACGAACTCTTCCAGACCTTCTATCGGACTACAACCATTCCAGCCGCGACTTATCGCTGGCAGGAGTCGCCGATTTCCACGATAGCGGTCGGCGCGGTGCTGTTCACCAGCGATAAGGGGCCGGATGAGGTGCGTTGCCGCGCTATTGGCCGGTTCGCCAAAGTGATGTACGACAACCTGAATGAACTGGGCCGCACTGGCCACCCGAAGTGGAAAAGCGTGACTATCGACCGCGAAGCCTTGTTGAAAGCGCCCCATTTATCCCCTTGCGTCGCGCAAGCGTTTAAATAAGCATTGCGGGTCGCGACGGTCATGGCTCCCTCTTTCCAAGTTTCCCGGCATGGTCTAAAGTTGAACCGTCAAGCCGACGATAACTCCAGGCGTCCGGTCATTCACTGAATCAATAAGTCATGGCGACTCTCCCCAATAATGTGATTACCCCGCCACCCGGCGGTCAACTGAGCGGACTGGCCCGACAACTGGTTTTAAACCACTTGCTCGACGAAGCCACGGCGCTCAAGGCGATTGATCAGGCGCGCCGCGATAATCTCCCCTTTGTCGCCTACCTGGTCGAAAACAAACTCGCCCGCGACAAGGATATCGCCCGACTGGCGTCACGCAGTTTCAATTTGCCGCTGTTTGACATCGACGCCCTGGACATCGACAAAGCCACCGTCCAAATGGTCGATGAAAAGCTGCTGCGCCAGCATCACGCGCTGCCGCTGTACAAACGGGGCCGACGATTGTTTGTCGGGGTCAGCGATCCGACCAATCAGCGCGTCCTGGAAGACATCAAGTTCCAAACCCGGCTCGACATTGAACCGGTCATTGTCAGCGAGAGCCAGTGGGCCAAAGCGATTGAGGGCGCGATTGATAGCCAGGCATCATCGATGGTCGATAACGACATCGGTGACCTGGATTTCAGCGCTGAGGGCGAGGGCGGCCCCAAGGTCGAAACCACTCTGACCCAGTCTGATGCCGACGATGCGCCGGTCGTCCGGTTCATCAACCAGGTCATTCTGCAAGCCATCAACCGGGGGGCGTCGGATATTCACTTTGAACCCTACGAAAAGATTTATCGGGTGCGCTTCCGCCAGGACGGGATGCTGGACGAAGTCTATAAGCCGCCGGTAAGCATGGCACCGCGCCTGGCCGCCCGTCTCAAGATCATGGCCCAACTCGACATCGCCGAACGGCGGGTGCCGCAGGACGGACGCCTCAAACTCTATCTGACCAAGCAGCGCGCCATCGACTTTCGCGTCAACACCATGCCGACTTTGTGGGGTGAAAAAGTGGTGCTGCGCCTGCTGGACCCGACCAGTGCGCAAATGGGCATTGACGCTCTCGGTTATGAGCCGCATCAGAAGGATCAGTTTATGAAGGCGATTCACAAGCCGCAGGGTATGGTGCTGGTCACTGGCCCTACCGGCAGCGGCAAGACGGTCTCGCTGTATACCGCGCTCAATATTCTCAATACCGCGGAAGTCAATATCTCGACGGCCGAGGACCCGGTAGAAATCAATCTGGCGGGCATCAATCAGGTTAACGTCAATCCCAAGGTCGGCATGACCTTTGCGACTGCCCTCCGTGCCTTCCTGCGTCAGGATCCGGACATTGTCATGGTCGGCGAGATTCGTGATCTGGAAACCGCAGAAATCGCCATCAAGGCCGCCCAGACCGGCCACATGGTGCTGTCCACTCTGCACACCAACAGCGCTCCGCAAACGCTTAACCGGTTGATGAACATGGGGGTAGCTCCCTACAACATCGCCTCCAGCGTCACATTGATCATTGCCCAGCGACTGGGGCGACGGTTGTGCCAACACTGCAAGGAAGAGGTGCGCATCCCACCGGAAGAACTGATTAACCAGGGTTTCCGAGAGGATGAATTGAAAGAACTGACGGTTTACAAAGCGGTAGGGTGCGATCAGTGCAACAAGGGTTACAAGGGGCGGGTGGGCATTTATGAGGTCATGCCGCTATCCGATGAAATGGGTCGCATCATCATGGAAGGGGGTAACTCGATTCAAATTGCCGACCAAGCGCAACGGGAAGGAATCAATAACCTGCGCCAGTCCGGGTTGAATAAAATCCGCCAAGGCATGACCAGTCTCGAAGAAGTCAACCGGGTGACTACGGAATAATTGTTATGGCCAAACAACCGCTGGCGAAAGCCAAAAAGAAGGAAGAAGAACCGACGTTCAAATGGGAAGGCACCGACAAGCGGGGCGTCCGGGTCAAGGGCGAGTTGCGGGGGCCCAACCAGAACACGATCAAGGCTGAACTGCGCCGGCAGGGCATCAACCCACTGAGCGTCAGGAAGAAAGCCAAACCGCTGTTCACCTTCGGCGACACGATTGTGCCCAAGGACATCATGCTGTTTACCCGTCAACTGTGTACCATGCTGTCGTCCGGCATCGCGGTGGTGCAGGCGCTGGACATGGTGGGGCACAGCAGCCGCAAAGCCAAGCTCAAGGAACTGATCCTCGACATCAAGAACGAGGTGGAAAGCGGCACCGCCCTGTCGAAAGCCTTTGCCAAGCATCACCTCTATTTCGACAATCTGTATTGCAGTCTGGTGCATGCCGGCGAGGAAGCCGGGGTGCTGGAAGTGTTGCTGGATAAAATCGCGACCTATCTGGAGAAGTCCGAGGCGATCAAGGTCAAGGTTAAAAAAGCGATGACCTATCCGACCATCGTGTTGGTCTTTGCCTTTGTCGTCACCGCGATTTTGTTGATTTTCGTCATCCCGGTTTTCGAGGATTTGTTCAAGGGCTTCGGTGCCGAATTGCCGGCGCTGACCAAATTCGTGATCGAACTGTCCGGAGTGTTCCAGGAATACTGGTACCTGATCCTGGGTACGCCCGTAGGCGTGGTGGTCGGTTTTATCGAAGCGCGCAAACGTTCCCGCACTTTTTACCAATGGCTGGATCGCATGGTGTTGCAAATGCCGTTGATCGGCGATCTGGTGGCGACTTCAGCAAACGCCCGCTTTGCCCGTACCCTGTCCACCCTGTTTGCCGGTGGTGTGCCCCTGGTGGACGCTATGCAAAGTGTGGCTGGGGCGACCGGCAATTACGTTTACGAAAGGGCGGTGCTGGAGATGCGCGAGTCCGTGTCCATTGGTCAGCAGCTTAATTTTGCCATGCGCCAGAGCAACCTGTTCCCGGATATGGTGGTGCAGATGATTGCGATCGGCGAGGAAGCCGGTTCGCTGGGCGATATGCTGGCCAAGGTAGCGGATTTTTATGAGGCGGAGGTTGATGAGAAGGTGGATCAACTCACCACGATGATCGAGCCGTTGTTGATGGCGTTCCTGGCCGGCGTGGTGGGCACGCTGGTGATCGCTATGTACCTGCCGATCTTCAAACTGGCCGGGGCCGTATGATCAGGGTTTGCCCATGAACCTGATCGAACTGTTGGCCGGTTCCCTAGCGCTCTTCACGATTCTGGCCGTGCTGGTGGGTCTGATCGTGGGCAGCTTCCTGAACGTGGTCATTCATCGCCTGCCCCTGATGATGGAGCGGGAATGGCGGGCGCAATGCGCGGAACTGCTCGGACAACCCGCGCCCGACGCGGATCAACCGGTGTTGAATCTGTCAAAACCGCGCTCGCGTTGCCCGCACTGCGCACATTTGATCAGCGCCGTGGAGAATATTCCGCTGCTCAGTTATGCGTTGCAGCGGGGTCGTTGTGCGCACTGTCAGGGGCCGATCAGCCTCCAGTATCCGTTGGTCGAGGCGATCAGTGGGTTGCTGGCGGGTATCGTCGCCTGGCAATTCGGCTTTGGCTGGCCGGCGGCAGCGGCGCTGGTGTTCACCTGGACCCTGCTGGCCGCCAGCGTGATCGACTTGCGCCATCAATTACTGCCGGATGATTTGACCCTGCCCCTGCTCTGGCTGGGATTGGGCGTTGCACTGTTCGGGCTGTTCGCCGATTTGCCCAGCGCGGTCATCGGCGCGATGGCTGGTTATCTGGCACTCTGGCTGGTTTATCAGGGCTTTCGGCTGTTGACCGGCAAGGAAGGCATGGGCTTTGGCGACTTTAAATTACTGGCAGCGCTCGGAGCCTGGACCGGCTGGCAATATTTAGTCACTATCGTCATTTTATCCTCGCTGGTTGGCGC
>JAIFNF010000303.1 GCA_020047885.1 Gammaproteobacteria bacterium
TGATCCGCCGGATCTCATGCGACGTGCATTTTTGCAGAATGGCGTCCTTGACGCTCACATTCAGGACCAGCAATTCAAACACGCCGACCCGACCGCGATAGCCGGTATGGTGGCAGTTCGCACAACCACGCCCTTGCCGAAAGGTGGTGCCATCCAGATCATGGCGCTTGTAGCCGAGTCGCTGGAGTTCGGTGGAGTTGGGCTGATACGGTTCCGCACAGTTCGCGCATACCCGGCGTAACAACCGCTGTGCCAGTACCGAGACGACCGTGGAGGAAATCATGAAGGTCTCGATGTCCATGTTCATCAGCCGCAGCAAACCGCCAATGGTGTCCTCAGTATGGAAAGTGGTCAGCACCTTGTGGCCAGTCAGCGCGGCCTGAATGGCGGCGTCCGCCGAGAAGCGGTCGCGGATTTCGCCCAGCACGATCACATCGGGGTCCTGGCGCAGGATGTGCGGCAGGGTGGTTTCAAACGTGACGTCGATTTTCGGATTCAGCGAACACTGGGCAATGCCTTCGATGATGTATTCCACCGGGTCTTCCACGGTGGTGATGCAGCGGTCGATGCTGTTCAGATAGTTGACGGCGCTGTAGAGCGTGGTCGTTTTGCCGGTGCCGGTGGGACCGGTGATCAGGATGATGCCGCTGGGCAGGTCGAGGGCATCGTCGTAAAAGCGGCTCAGCGTGCGCGGGAACATGCCAATCTGATCCAGCGGTACCAGTTGCGCCTTGCGTAATAGCCGCAGCACGATTTTTTCACCGTAGATGGTGACGTAGACCGAAACCCGGATATCAATTTGCCGACCGTTTTTCGGGTCCTCGAAGGCGATATGCCCATCCTGATGGCGGCGGCGTTCGGCGATATCGGCCTTGCCCAGAATCTTGATGCGATTGGCGAAGGCCGGAGCCAGTCGTTTGTCGAAGGTTTTATAGATGGCCAGCACGCCATCGCAGCGGAAGCGGATGCGCACCTCGGTTTTCATCGGTTCGATGTGGATATCGCTGGCCTGGGCGTTCATGGCGTCCAGCAGCATGGTATGCGCCAGTTCAACGACCTGTTTGGTTTCATCAATCTGGAGGGTCGGTGCCGCCAGATTCTGCCCCTGGCGTTTGTAGGCGTCGAGGGTTTCCCGGATCGCCCGCTTGCTGGTAATCAGTGGCGTGACCTCAGCGCCGAACAATCGAGTCGCTTCCTGACGGATGCGCTGATCCAGGGGATCGGCAAACGCCACCAATACCCGATTGCCTTCCAAGCGGATGGGTAGCAAGTTGCGCTGCTGGTACCAGTTGGTATTGGCCTTTTCCAGCAATTTGCGGTCGATATCGCCGAGATCCGGGGTAATCTGGGTGAAGCCGAGTTGATCGGCCAGCACTTCAATGAGTTTATTTTCCTCGATAAAGTGATTTTCCAGCAGAATGTCGCCCAGTTTTTGGCCAGTGCCGGCTTCCCGTTGCAGGGAGAGCGCTGCTCGCAGGTCCTGTTCCCGCAAATAGCCCAGTTCGACCAACAGGGCACCGATCCGCACGGAAATCCGGTGCTTGCGGAGCGTAGTGCGTTGTTGCTCGGGACTGACATAGCCAATCTCGTTGAGGATGCTCAGCAACGGCCGTTCTGTGGAGAGTTTGGCGCGCACCCGCAAGGCGTAAGCTAATTGTTCTTGAGTGAGAACGCCGTCCTCGACCAGGAATTTGGCGATTTCCAGTGCCGTGCCATTGGCATTCGGCGCGTTGGCCGGACCGGGTTGGAATTGGACAACGGTCGGCAGCGTTTTGGGTTCGGCTGCCGGTTCCACGCGAACCGTCGGCGGTTCGGCTGGAGTTGCCACAGATTCCAGGCGAACCGTGGGCGGTTCCATGACAGCAACTGCCGCCGGTTCGAGTCGAACGGTCGGCGGATCAATGGCATCACTTTGGAGATGCAAAGTCGCCGGTTCGTCAGGTAACGGCAACATCTCCGCAGCGGCGTTAATCAACGAAGCAGGTTGCGATAGCACGGACATGGCGGGTCTCAATGCTGGGTGGCGAATAGAACCCTATTCCAGCATAAATAGCTGTTATTAGCCACTTTTCATTAGGAAAATTCCCACACTGAAGTGTGGGAATAAGTTAATTATGATGGAGTTAGAACTGTTCTTCGGTCAACGCCATGATCGAAACGCCGCCATGCTGGATGGAGCGCAACAACGCCCCGGCCTTGGGCAGGACGTGCTCGGCGTAGAAGCGGGCGGTGATCAGCTTGGCTTCATGGAACACCGGGTCTTCGCCAGTTGCCAGTTTGCCTTGCGCGACTCGCGCTGCCCGAGCCATTTGCCAGCCGCCGCAGACGTAGCCGGTCAGCATCAGGTAGTCCACGGATACCGCCATGACCGAATTGGCGTCACGGCTGGCCAGAATCCAGTCCGTCGCTCCCGCCAGCGCCTTCACGCCTTCGTCCAGCGCTGCACGGATAACCGCTAGATCATCGCCGGGTGCGGAACCCAGTTCGACAATGGTCGTTTCCATGTCGGCGATCAGCGCCCGCATCGCCGCGCCCTGGTCCATACTCAGTTTACGTCCCGCCAGGTCGGCGGCCTGAATGGCGGTCGTGCCTTCGTAGATCGTGGTGATTCGGGAATCACGCAGATGCTGACACGCGCCGGTTTCCTCAACAAAGCCCATGCCGCCATGCACCTGGACGCCCAGGGAGGCGATCTCGATACCGATTTCAGTCGACCAGCCCTTGACGACAGGAATCAGCAGATCAACCCGCGCCTGATGCCATTGGCGAGTGGCCGGATCGGGATGTTTACGGCCCAGATCCATGTGTGCAGCGACGACGTAGGCTAACGCCCGCATCGCCTCGTTCTGCGCCTTCATGGTCATCAGCATCCGGCGCACATCGGGATGGTGGATGATCGTCACCCGGTCGCCACTTTTAACGCCGACCGGTCGGCCCTGCACCCGATCCTTGGCGTATTCGCGGGCGGCCTGATAGGCGCGTTCGCCAATGGCCAGACCTTGCAGACCGACTTTGAACCGCGCCTCGTTCATCATGATGAACATGTAGGCCAGGCCCTTGTTTTCTTCACCGACCAGATAGCCGATCGCCCCGTCCTGGTCGCCGAACGCCATCACGCAGGTCGGGCTGGCGTGAATGCCTAGTTTGTGTTCAATGGAGACGGCATGGACATCATTGCGGGTGCCGAGTGAGCTGTCGGGATGGATCAGGAATTTGGGAACAATGAACAGCGAAATGCCCTTGACGCCTTCCGGCGCGTCCGGGGTGCGGGCCAACACTAGGTGAATGGTGTTGGCGGTCATGTTGTGATCACCCCAGGTGATAAAAATCTTCTGGCCGAAAAGGCGGTAGTGATCGCCTTCCGGCACGGCGCGGGTGCGCACGGCGGATAGATCGGAACCCGCGGATGATTCCGTGAGGTTCATGGTGCCGGTCCATTCGCCACTGATCATTTTTGGCAAATAAAGCGTCTTCTGTTCGGCGGAACCGGCCTGGTGAATCGCTTCAATAGCGCCAGCGGTGAGCATCGGACAGAGCGCAAAGGACATGTTGGCGGAATTCCACATCTCCTGAGCGGCGGTATTGAACAATTCCGGCAGACCCTGGCCGCCATAGTCGGCATCCGAACTGACGCCGTTCCAGCCGCCGTTGATGAAGCTTTGATACGCCTCGGCGAAACCATCAGCGGGAACGACGCCCTCCGGATCGATTTTAGCGCCTTGAACATCACCGATTTTATTAAGCGGAGCCAGTATTTCAGTGGCCATCTTGGCGGCCTCTTCCAACACGGCTTCGATCAAATCCGGGCCGATGTCCTGCCCGGCAAAGGCGGGCAGAGCGGCAACTTCCGACAAGCCCGTTAATTCGTTAATAACAAATTGCATATCGCGGGTGGGGGCTGAATAGGCGGTCATGACGTTTCCTTTATGAGTTTTAATTTGGGAACCACAAGAAGTTGACGACAGCGCCCCTCTCCCGGTGGAAGAGGGGTTGGGGTGAGGGCGTTTGCGGATTACGCGGCTTTCAGCTTGTCCAGTTCTTTGGACAGTTCGGGGACGGCGACGAACAGATCAGCGACCAGGCCGTAGTCGGCGACCTGGAAGATCGGTGCTTCCTCATCCTTGTTAATCGCGGCAATCACCTTGCTGTCTTTCATGCCCGCCAAGTGCTGAATCGCGCCGGAGATGCCGACGGCAATGTACAGTTCTGGGGCCACCACCTTGCCGGTTTGACCGACCTGGTAATCGTTCGGGACGAAGCCCGCGTCCACGGCCGCACGGGAAGCGCCCACTGCCGCGTTGAGCTTGTCAGCCACATCTTCCAGCAACTTGAAGTTATCGCCGTTGCCCATGCCGCGCCCGCCGGAAACGATGATTTTGGCGGCGGTCAATTCCGGGCGGTCGGATTTGGTGAGTTGCTGGCTGACAAAACTGGAGATACCCGCATCGGCGGCGGGAGTGACCGTTTCGACACTGGCCGAGCCGCCCGTCGCCACTGCCGCCGGGAAGGCGGTGCCGCGCACGGTGAGTACTTTGACCGGGTCTTTGGACTGGACGGTGGCCAGCACGTTGCCCGCGTAAATGGGCCGGACGAAGGTATCCGGGCTTTCAATCTTGGTGATTTCGGAAATTTGCGCGACATCCAGCAAGGCAGCCACACGCGGCAGTATATTTTTACCGGCGGCGGTGGCGGGTGCCAGGATATGGCTGTAGCCACTGGCTAGACTGACGACCAGCGCCGCCACATTTTCCGCCAACTGGTTAGCGTAGTAGGGAGCTTCGGCGGTCAGGACTTTTTTGACGCCGACGACCTGAGCCGCCGCCTGGGCGACCGCATCGCAGTGATGGCCCGCGACCAGGACGTGGATGTCGTCGCCCAGTTGCAGAGCGGCCGTGAGAGTGTTCAGCGTCGCCGCTTTAAGGGCGGCGTTGTCGTGTTCGGCAATAACCAGAATGCTCATAGTGTGTGAATCCCGGAGATGTTAGATGACGTGGGCTTCTTTGTGCAGCTTGTCGACGAGCGCAGCGACCGTGTCGACCTTGATGCCGGCTTGACGCTTGGGCGGTTCCTGTACTTTGAGGGTGACCAGGCGCGGCGTGACGTCAACGCCGAGATCGGCGGGTTTCAGCACCTCCAGCGGCTTCTTCTTGGCCTTCATAATGTTGGGCAGTTTGACGAAGCGCGGTTGGGCAGTTTCAGCGCGACGGTTTCCAGACCGCCATCGACTTCACGGGTCACAGTGACCGTGCCATCGCCCGGTTCGACCTTGGAGGCGAAAGCGCCCTGCGCCCAGCCCAGCAGCGCCGCCAGCATCTGGCCAGTCTGATTAGCGTCGTCATCAATGGCCTGTTTGCCGAGAATAATCAGATCCGGCTTTTCCTTATCGACGACGGCTTTGAGCAGTTTAGCGACGGCCAGTGGTTGCAGTTCAACGTCGGTTTCGACCAGGATGCCCCGGTCAGCGCCCATGGCCAGGGCGGTGCGAACCGTGTCCTGACAGGCCGGGACGCCCAGCGAGACCGCAACGATCTCTTTGGCCTTACCGGCTTCCTGTAAACGCACGGCTTCTTCGACAGCAATTTCATCAAACGGATTCATGGACATTTTGACGTTGGCGGTTTCCACGCCGGAACCGTCCGCCTTGGCCCGAACCTTGACGTTGTAGTCCACGACCCGTTTTACGGGGGTTGCGTGTGATGGTGGAGTACACCTAAAGGGGTTAAAACCTTACCAAGTAATGGTATTTAGTCCCCCCCGGGGATGCAATGCATTTATTGGTTATGCGCGTGGATAGATGCCCGTGTACCCAACCACCTGGCCGGTTGCCATGCGCTCTTCAGGCTACCCCGCGTTTTCCGCATCGCCTTACTCGGTGCTCGCCTGACCGAGCGCGGCAGCGGTTATCACGTGGTGTTCGAAGCGCTGTCGGCGTTAGTCGGTGAACCGGCGGATATGGCGGATATTCGCCGCTAGGTCGCCGATGAGGAGCCGGATCAGACCGTGGTGAATAGGGACGAGATTTGGGAAGAGGAGGCCGTGATGTTTCTCGGGAATCAGGACGGTTGCGGCATAAACCGCCCCCTGCCGGGCGCACCGCAACCGCTGCAATGGGTTCCCCCGTCTTCACCTTCACCCGCACCCGCACCCGCACCCGCACCCGCACCCGCAAGCGGGAGAGGGGTCGGGGGTGAGGGCCGTTTTCGATCATGCGAGGCCAACGATCATGAGTTACCTGGATACTCTGTTTTTTGGCGTCTATCCTGACCTGGCCGGCACCGTGTTCCTGGTCGGCAGTCTGATGCGGTTCGACCGTGACCAGTTCACCTGGAAAGCGCATTCCAGTCAGATTTTGAACAAGAAGGACATGCGGCTGGCCAGTAATCTGTTCCACGTGGGCATTATTCTGCTGTTCTTTGGCCACTTCTTTGGCCTGTTGACGCCCCCGGAAATTTTGCACGCGCTGGGCATTTCCGCCAGCGCCAAGCAGCTCCTGGCGGTCGTGGCCGGTACGATCTTCGGCGTGATGTGCTTTGTCGGATTGACCCTGCTGGTCAAGCGCCGGCTCACGGATCCACGGGTGCGGGCGACCAGCACCAAAATGGACATCTTCATTCTGCTGCTGTATGCGCCGTTGATTCTCGGTCTGTTGACCGTGCCGGTCTCGTTGATGCATCGGGATGGCGGGAATATGATGTTATTGATGCAGTGGGCGCGGAATGTTGTAACCTTCGATCCCATGGAGACGGTCGCCGCGATTGGATCGATTGGTTTCCTGTTCAAGCTGCACATGGTGCTGGGCATGACCGTGTTCCTGGTGTTCCCGTTCAGTCGCCTGGTGCATATCTGGAGCGCACCGGTGACGTACCCGGTTCGGCCTTATCAGGTAGTGCGTCAGCGCTAATTCATGACGACGCCTTCCCCCGGTTCAGGGAAAGGCGTCGCGTTGCTGGAGTTCAATGCTGATTATTGCTCTGAACCTGCGCAGTCGCGGAGTTTGCTGATGATGAATCTGCCCCGCCTGCGCTCCCTCCTGTTACTGATTCTCGCCATCAGTCTGCTCGGCGGCTTCGGTTATGTGATCGCCCGAACCGGCCCCCTGGCCGCCGTGCGCGTCACCATCGCCAGCCCGGAATATCGGGATCTGGAGCCAGCCATCTTCGGGATCGGTACGGTCGAGGCGCGTCGCACCTACATCATGGGTCCGGTCGCTGCCGGGCGGGTGAAAACCGTGCAGGTTGATGTCGGTGATGAAGTCACTGTGGGTCAACCGGTGGCGGACATCGATCCCGTTGACCTCGATGACCGGGTCGCGGCGGCGCGAGCCGCTCTGCAACGGACGGACTATGCGCTGGCCGCTGCCGAGGCGTTGATCCGGGAAGCGGCCAGCCGCCAGGCATTGGCCGAAGCTAATACGCAGCGTTTCATCGAACTGCGTCGCCAGGGCTATGTCACCCAGGAAGCCGCTGATGCCCGCCAGCATGATGCTAACAGCGCTCGCACCCTGCTCACCGCCGCGCAGGCTAACCGCGACGCCGCCGGCCAGGATCGCGAGCGACTACTGGCGGAGCTGGCCGCCATTGAGAAACAACGCGCCAATTTGCGCTTGCTCAGTCCCATCGCCGGTATCGTGGCCAGTCGCGATGCCGAACCCGGTTCGACGCTGGTGGCCGGGCAGAGCATTGTCCACTTGATCGACCCGGCCAGTATTTGGTTGCGGGTGCGCATTGATCAGGCGCGTTCTGCCGGGCTGCGCGTCGGACTACCAGCGGCCATCGTATTGCGCTCGCGCCCCGGCGAACGACTCCCCGGCCAGGTGGCGCGGGTGGAGTGGTTGGGCGATAGCGTGACCGAGGAAAAAATCGCCCAGGTCGCCTTTGCGGAACTGCCGGAGGGCGTGGCGCTGGGTGAATTAGCCGAAGTCACCCTGCAGTTGCCGCCGGTGCCTGATGCCCTGACCTTGCCCAATGCCGCCGTGCGTTATTTGGCTGGTCAGTCCGGAGTCTGGCTGATCACCGCGCAGGACACGGTTCGTTTCCAGCCGCTCCGGTTTGGCATCCGCACTCCGGAGGGTCTCGCGCAGTTGCTCGATCCGCTGCCGCCCGCTGCCCGTGTCATCCTTTACAGTGAACGGGACTTGAAGGCCGGTGAAACGGTGGACATCCGCGCTGCACTGACCGGAGGCATCCGGTGATCAACCTGGCCGCCCGCGACATTCTGCATTCCTGGGGGAAATACGTCTTCACTGGTTTGGGACTGGGGCTGCTGATTGGCGTTACCCTGTCCATGGCCGGCATCTATCGCGGCATGGTCGACGACGGCAAGGCGCTGCTGGCGAACAGCGGCGCGGATCTCTGGGTCGTGCAACAGGACACGCTCGGCCCCTATGCGGAACCGTCGAGCCTGCATGATGATATTTATCGCACCGTGTTGGGTCTGCCGGGCGTCTTGCGCGCCGCCAACGTCACTTATCTGACCATGCAAATTCAACACGGTAGCCAGGAGGCACGGGTGATGGTGGTCGGGATGCAACCCGGCGAACCGGGGGAGCCGCGTTATCTGATCGCCGGACGGCAGATCGAACGCGCTCATTATGAAGCGGTGGTGGATGTCAACACCGGCTTCAAACTGGGCGACCGCCTCCGCATCCGCCGCCACGATTACGCTGTGGTGGGTTTGACCCGGCGCATGGTGTCAGCCAGCGGCGATCCGATGGTGTTCATCCCGCTGCGGGATGCTCAGGAAGCGCAATTCCTCAAGGACAACGACGCCATCATCGACGAACGGGCGCGGGTGCTGGCGAATCCGGCGCTGAACCGGCCGGGCGTTCCGGGACTGGCCGACGCTCTGTCCCGCAGTCAGGAAAGCAGCCGCATGGTCAACGCGATACTGGTGCAAATCGCGCCGGGCTGGACGGCAGCGGAAGTGGGAGAGAACCTTCGTCGCTGGAAACGGTTGCAGACCTACACCGTGCCGGAGATGGAGGAGATCCTGATCGCCAAGTTAATCGTGACGTCCGCCCGGCAGATTGGGGTTTTCCTGATCATTCTGGCCATCGTCAGCGCCGCTATCGTCTCGTTCATCATCTACACCATGACCCTGGGGAAATTGCGCGAAATTGCCGTGCTGAAACTGATTGGTGCCCGAGACCGCACCATTGCGGCGATGATCCTGCAGGAAGCGCTCGGTCTGGGGCTGATCGGCTTCATGGTGGGCAAGACCGTTGCGACCCTCTGGGCACCCTATTTTCCCAAATATGTGCTGCTGGAACCGGGCGATGCCGGGCGCGGCTTCGTCGCGGTGATGACGATTTGCACCATGGCCAGTACGCTGGCGATTCGCGCCGCGCTGCGGGTCGATCCGGCTGCGGCGATTGGCGGTTGATATGGCGGCCGCACTTGCCGAATTTGCGATTGAAGTTCAGGGTCTCCGCAAGCGTTACGGAACGGGAGAGGCGGCGGTCGACGCGCTGAAGGGCGTTGACTTGACCGTGGCTCCCGGCGAGGTGGTCGGGCTGATTGGCCCCAGCGGCTCTGGCAAAAGCACCCTGCTGAAATGCCTGGGTGCCGTCATCGAACCCAGCGCCGGGCGGATCACCCTGTCCGGGAAGCCGGTTTATGACGGGGGCTGGCGCAACCGCGATCCCCGCGCCCTGCGCCGTGATTCCATTGGTTTTGTGTTCCAGGCCCCCTATCTGATCCCGTTTCTGGATGTCACGGACAATGTGGCGTTGCCCCTGCTGTTGGCGGGGCGCTCGAAACGGGAGGCGCGGCAACGGGCGCGGGAACTGTTGGCGGCGTTGCAAGTAGACCATCGGGCGCAGGCGGCTGTTTCGCAACTGTCCGGCGGGGAACAACAACGGGTAGCGATTGCCCGTGCGCTGGCTAATCAACCGCCGATCATTCTGGCGGATGAACCCACGGCGCCGCTGGATAGTGAACGGGCGCTGGCGGTTGTGCGGATTTTGAATGAGATGGCTCAGCAGTACCGAACCGCAATTATCGTGGTGACGCACGACGAGAAAATCATTCCGACTTTCAAACGGCTCTATCATATTCGGGATGGCCAGACCTACGAGGTTAGGCCATAGCCTAATTCCTTAAATTTAATCGCTCATGTCGGCAAATAGATGAAGCCTCAAGTTGGGTGAGAACCGCATAGGGTTTGTGGTGTCCTTCTAGAATCCAGAACGCCGCAGAGGAGCGACCGTACCATGATCCGTTTTCCGCTGACCGATTGGCTGAATCAACAAGAATGTTACCATTTTTTGCGGGATATTCTCCATCCGCAAGGTTTGTGCTGTCCCTACGGGCATTTCCTGCCGAAAGGGCAGTGTCCCCACAGGCGCGATCGCGCCCCGATCCTGGATTATCGTTGCCGGGAATGTGGTACCGTGTTTAATATATTTACAGGTACCGTCTGGGCCGGTACCCACTACTCCTGCGCCAAGATCATTCTGATTGTGCGAGGATTGACCCAAGGGATTCCCACTCTACAACTCGCTGACGAATTAGAATGTGATGATGGGACGTTACTGAACTATCGTCATCAGATCCAGGCCGCCGCGCGGCGAAACTTGGACCGCTCGCCCTTGGTGGATACCGTCACCGAAGGGGATGAAGTGTTCCAAAATGCGGGCGAGAAAGGCGATCCGCATCTCGATCCGACCGATCCACCGCGCACTCGGGC